>DATCEZ010000061.1:0-3250 GCA_036509775.1 Acidimicrobiales bacterium | reverse complement strand
GCCAGAGCTGGAACGGACGCTGGGCCTCGTCCATGCGGACGTAGAAGACGTAGTCGGCGTCCGCCGACCAGGCCAGGCCGTACCCGGTCTCGGGCACGGCCTCGGGGGCCGAGGTCATCTCGGCGTCGAGGGGGCGGAATTGCAGCTCGTACTTCTCGTTGCCGCGATGGTCGGTCGAGTAGGCCAGCCAACGGTGGTCGTGGCTCACCGCCGCGCTGCCGACGGCGAAGTACTCGGTGCCCTCAGCCAGGACGTTCTCGTCGAGCAGGATCTGCTCCTCCTCGCCGGGCTCACCCGCCGGGGGCAACTCCCCGACGCCACGGGCGGGGCGCCGGCAGTGGATGCCGTAGTCCTTCCCCTCCTCGGTGCGCGAGTAGTACCACCACGGTCCCCGCCTCGTGGGCACCGACATGTCCGTCTCTTTGATCCGGGCCTTCATCTCCTCGAAGAGGTCGACCCGGAAGTCGGCCAGCGGGGCCGTCGCCTCTTCGGTGTAGGCGTTCTCGGCCTGGAGGTAGGCGAGGACCTCGGGATCCTCACGCTCCCGGAGCCAGAACCAGGGATCTTCCCGGTCGTCGCCGTGGGCCGAAATGACATGCGGGCGCCTGGGTGCGCTGGGAGGACTGGCCATAGGATTGAGAGCCTGCCACGGCTGGCGACACGCCAGTGCGACGCGGAAGGCGTTTCGGCAGGCCCGGGTAGTTGTTACTATCTCCATAGGGGAAATTCCCCCTTTCCTCCGACTTCAGGAGCCAGATGGCCACCACTGATCTCGACCTCGGGCGCTACCAGCTCGGGTGGAGCGACGCCGAGGACTATGTCTTCAAGCCCAAGAAGGGCCTGAACGAGTCGATCGTGCGCGAAATGTCGGAGATGAAGAACGAGCCCCAGTGGATGCGCGAATTCCGGCTGCGCGCCCTCAAGAACTTCGAGCGCAAGCCGATGGCACCGTGGTTCGCCACGCAGATGCCGAACCTCGACTTCGACGACATCTTCTATTACATCAAGCCCACCGGCGGGCAGGTCGACAAGTGGGAGGACCTGCCCGACGCCATCAAGAACACGTACGAGAAGCTGGGGATCCCTGAGGCAGAGCGCAAGTACCTCTCCGGCGTCACCGCGCAGTACGAATCGGAAGTCGTTTTTCACCGCAACCGCGAGGATCTCGAGGAGCAGGGCGTCCTCTTCTGCGACATGGACACGGCGGTGCGCGAGTACCCCGACATCGTGCGGAAGTGGTTCGGGAAGATCATCCCGCCCAACGACAACAAGTTCGCCGCGCTCAACTCGGCCGTGTGGTCGGGCGGCTCCTTCATCTACGTCCCGCCGGGCGTGAAGGTCGACATGCCGCTGCAGGCCTACTTCCGGATCAACGCCGAGAACATGGGCCAGTTCGAGCGCACGCTGATCATCGCCGACGAGGGCTCCCAGGTGCACTACATCGAGGGCTGCTCCGCTCCGGTGTACTCAACGGACTCGCTGCACTCCGCCGTGGTCGAGCTCGTTGCCCTGCCGGGGTCGCGCATCACCTACACGACCATTCAGAACTGGTCCACCAACGTCTACAACCTGGTGACGAAGCGGGCCCGGGCCGAGGCCGAGGCGCACGTGGAGTGGATCGACGGCAACATCGGCTCACGCCTGACCATGAAGTACCCGTCGGTCTACCTGATGGGCCCCAAGGCCAGCGGTGAGGTGCTCTCCGTCGCCTACGCCGGGGCGGGCCAGCACCAGGACGCCGGCGCCAAGATGTACCACATCGCCCCCGAGACGACCTCGACCATTGTGTCGAAGTCGATCTCGAAGGACGGCGGGATCACCACCTACCGCGGCAAGGTGCACGTCGACCCCGCCGCCTACGGCGCCAAGTCGTTCGTGCGCTGCGACGCCCTCCTGCTCGACGACGAGTCCATCTCCGAGACCAAGCCCTATATGGAGATCGGCGAGCGCGACGCCCGCATCGGCCACGAGGCGACCGTGTCGAAGGTCGGCGACGACCAGCTCTTCTACCTGATGAGCCGAGGGCTCTCCGAGCAGCAGGCGATGGGCATGATCGTGAACGGCTTCATTGAGCCGGTGACCCGGACCCTGCCGATGGAATACGCAGTGGAGTGGAGCCGCCTCATTGAGCTGCAGATGGAAGGCTCGGTCGGCTGAGCCTCCGCAACTCCGCCTGCGGCGTGGCACCATAGAGCCGTGCCGATGCGCGAGGAATGCACTCACTTCCAGAGCCGGACCTACGCGTCGGGCGAGGCCGCCCGTTTCTGCGTGCTCGATCTGGCTCCCGAAGCGCCCTGGCGTTGCCCCGAGAATTGTCCCTCGTACCATCGGCGGCTGGCCGACGTGGGCTGGGTGCACGGGAGTCTGGTGGAGCCAGCGATCGAGGACGAGCCCGGGGCCGGCGGCGAGAACGTGGCCGAGTTGCTCGACTCGGCCGAGGACATCGTGAACGAGGTGGCGCCGGGCGTGCTCGAGTCCGTCCGGGCCGAGGATGCACGCCGGGAACGCTCCGAGAACCGCTGGTGGCGCCGCAAGCGCTGAGGATCAGCGGCCGGTGAACTTGGGCGCGCGCTTCTCCATGAAAGCCGTGACCGCTTCGGTGAGATCGTCCGAGGCCAGCATCCCGGCGTTCCAGGTGGCCACGTAGTCCAGGCCCTCGGCCACGGTCCGTCCTTCATTGGCCGCCAGCACGGCCTTGGTGCCCTGCACAGCGATGGGGGAGTTGGCCGCGATCTCCAGGGCCAGCGCGTGGGCCGCCTTGTGCACGCCCTCGGCATCGGCGGCCAGGTCGTTGACCAGGCCGATCTCCTTCGCCCGCTCCGCGCTGATGTCCTTGCCGGTGAAGGCCAGCTCGGCCAGGTGACCGGCGCCGATGATGGCAGGCAGCCGCTGCAGGCTGCCGAGGTCGGCCACGATCGCCATCTTCGCCTCGCGCACCGAGAACACCGCGTCGGCTGAGGCCAGCCGGATGTCGCAGGCGGCGATCAGGTCGACGCCGCCGCCGATGCAGTAGCCGTGCACCGCCGCCAGTACGGGCTTGGGACAGCGCGCCACCGCGGTGATGGACTCCTGCAGCCGGAGCACCTCGCTCCGACCGCTGCGGGCCCGGGCGGCCATGGACGAGCCCCCGCCACCGCCGCCATCACTTCCGCCGCCGGTGCCACTTCCGCCGCCGGTGAGCATGCTGCCCATCGCCTTGAGATCCAGGCCGACCGAGAAGTGGGGTCCCTCGGCCGCCACGACCACGGCC
>DATCEZ010000060.1:0-13180 GCA_036509775.1 Acidimicrobiales bacterium | reverse complement strand
TCTGGTCTGGGCCGCCGCCGAGACCACGACGCAATGAGCGACGCCCCGAACGACGCCCCGTCACCCCACGACGATGACCGCGTCGAGCTGGCCGGCATCCCTGTCGCCATCCCGCCCCTCGGCGTCGGGACGTGGGCGTGGGGCGACAAGGCCACGTGGGGCATGGGCGGCTACGACCAGTCGCTCACGGAGTCGACGATTCGCGAGGCGTGGGAGGCGAGCATCGCCGCGGGCGTCGTCCTCTTCGATACGGCCGAGGTCTACGGCGGCGGCGAGAGCGAGCGCATCATCGGCCGCCTGCTCGCCGCCGACCCGGCCGTGCGCAACCGCCTCGTCATCGCGACGAAGTTCATGCCGAGCCCGTGGAAGGTGAACGTGCGCGCTGCGTTGCTGTCGGCCGCCCGCAAGTCGCGCGAGCGACTGGGCACCGACGTCATCGACCTCTACCAAATCCACGGGCCGATCTCATTGCGTTCGCACGATGCGCTGGCCGAGGCGTTGGCCACCGCGCACGCCGAGGGCATTGTGCGCGCGGTGGGCGTGTCGAACTACTCGGCCAAGGAGACCCGCTCCATGGACGCCGCCCTGCGCAAGCGCGGCCTCCGCTTGGCCAGCAACCAGATCGAGTTCTCCCTGCTGCGGGCCATGCCTCTGCGCGTGGGGCTCATCGACACCTGCCGCGAGCTGGGCGTCGTTCCCTTGGCCTACTCACCGATCGGGCAGGGGCGCCTGACCGGCAAGTACTCGGCCGCCAACCCGCCCCCCAAGGGCCGTTCGTTCTCGGCGCACC
The DNA here is from genome assembly GCA_036509775.1 of Acidimicrobiales bacterium. Taxonomy (GTDB): domain Bacteria; phylum Actinomycetota; class Acidimicrobiia; order Acidimicrobiales; family RAAP-2; genus Bog-473. The sequence continues at coordinate 12,390 of DATCEZ010000060.1, read as the reverse complement.
CCATGGCCGAGGTGGACACGATCGTTGCCCTGTTGCGGCGTATCGGGGAGGCCCACGGCGACCGCACCCCCAGCCAGGTGGCGTTGGCCTGGCTCATTGCGCAGGGGGCGGTGCCCATCCCCGGAGCCAAGAGCCGGGAGCAGGCCGAGCAGAATGCAGGGGCCCTGGGCTGGCACCTCACCAGCGAGGAGCTGGACCTCCTTACCAAGGCCGCGCTCTACGGCACCCGGACCCTGCAGCAGCGCATTTGGCAGCACGGCTGAGACCGGCGGTACCGTCTAGAGGTGATCGCCCTCCTCGCTGACTCGGGACTTCCCCCATTGGGGCGGGCACACCTCTTCACGACGCAGTTCAATTTCGTCCCGGTGGCGATGATCGTCGTCGCACTCGGCCTCTACCTGTGGGGCGTGCGCCGCAACAACGCCCTGCACCCGCGCCATCGCTGGCCGGTCGGCAAGACAATCGCCTGGGTCGGTGCGCTCTTCACCACGGGCATCGCGATCTTCAGCTTCGTGGGCGTCTACGACCGCGAGCTGTTCTGGGTCCACATGATTCAGCACCTGATCCTGATCATGGTGGCGGCCCCGCTGTTTGCCGTCGCCTCTCCCTTGCGGCTGGCTTTCAGTTCCACCTCCGGAACGGCGCACATCGTCATCACCGAGGCCCTGCGCTCCCGCGTCGCCCGGTTGCTCGGCAATCCGATTGTTGCATTCATCCTCTACGCCGTCGTGATCCCGATCAGCCACCTGACGGTTTGGTACAACTACACGCTCACGCAGGAGAGCGTGCACAACGCCGAGCACCTGATTTTCCTGCTCGTCGGCTACCTGTTCTGGCGGCAGATCTTCGGGAACGACCCCAACGTGCAGCGGCTCCACCCGGCCCTGCAGTTCTTCTACCTCTTCATGGCCATCCCGATCGACACCTTCACCGGGCTGTCGCTGGCCGGTGCGAGCCACGAGTTGTTCCCCGCCTACTTCGCCACCCACCGGACCTGGGGCCCGTCCTACATCACCGACCTCCACGTGGGCGGCGACATCATGTGGGTCGTCGGCGACACCCTCATGCTGTGGCCGATGATCCCGGTCGCCCTCCGCTGGATGCACATGGACGAGCGCAGAGCAGTACGCATCGACCGGGAGCTGGACGAGCTGGCGGCCCAGGAGGCTGCGGCAGCGGGCCCGGTGCCGGATCAGCCGCCGAGGTCCATCAGCTCCACGCGGACCCCGTCAGGGTCGGTGCAGTAGACGAACTCGAGGGCGGTCCCCCCGAAGTCGATGGTCGTCCGACTCGACTCGACGATGGCGCCGCCGAGCTCCACCATCCTGGCCGCCGTGCCGGCCACGTCGCGCACACGGAAGGAGAGGTGGGTCAGTCCGAGCTGGTTGACGGCCCGCCGTTCGCGCGGACCGAACGGCGCCGGCTCCCGGAAGGCCAGGAGCTCAATGGCGGTGGGGCCGCGGCGGATGAACTGCGACGTGACGTCCACGTCGGGGAACTCCATGAGCCGGGCGAATTCAGATCCGATGGCATGCGACTCGGCCTTCTCGAAGCCGAGGGCGTCGCAGTAGAAGCGCAGCGACCGCTCCAGGTCACTGACGCAGATGCCGAAGTGCGAGAAAACGGGTTCTGAGGCGTCGTCCACGCCCGTAGTCTGCCTCGTGTCGCACCGGTGCCCCGATCCTTCGTAGGCTCGTCGGCGTGACAGCCGAGAAGAAGGCCCCGCAGGACAACCCCGAGCGTCTGACCGACTCGGGCATCGCCATTCAGCCCGTCTACCGGGCCGAGGACCTCGACGGCTGGGACCCGGCCGCCCAATTGGGGGAGCCGGGCGCCTTTCCGTACACCCGCGGCGTCCACCCCGGCATGTACCGCTCGAAGCTGTGGACCATGCGCCAGTACGCCGGCTTCGGCTCCGCCGAGCAGACCAACCAGCGCTTCAAGTTCCTCCTCGATGCCGGTCAGACGGGCCTGTCGTGCGCCTTCGACCTGCCCACGCAGATGGGGTACGACTCCGACCACGGCCGCGCCGAGGGCGAGGTGGGCAAGGTCGGCGTCGCCATCGACTCCCTGGCCGACATGCGTCTCCTCATGGCCGACCTCCCGATGGACAAGGTCACGACGTCCATGACGATCAATGCCACCGGTGCCATTCTCCTGTTGCTCTACCAATTGGTGGCCGAGGAGCAGGGTGTGGCCGCCGAGAAGATCCGCGGCACCATTCAGAACGACATCTTGAAGGAGTACATCGCCCGCGGGACCTACATCTACCCGCCGCGACCCTCCATGCGTCTCATCGTCGACACGTTCTCCTATTGCGCCGAGAACCTGCCCAGCTGGAACACCATCTCCATTTCGGGCTACCACATCCGCGAGGCCGGATCGACGGCCGTGCAGGAGATCGCGTTCACGCTGGCCAACGGGATCGCCTACGTCGAGGCGGCGATCGCGGCGGGCATGGACGTGGACGCGTTCGCGCCCCGGCTCTCGTTCTTCTGGAACGCGCACAACAACCTCTTCGAAGAGGTGGCCAAGTACCGCGCCGCGCGGCGCATGTGGGCCCGCATCATGACGGAGCGGTTCGGCGCCAAGGACGAGCGCTCCAAGATGTTGCGCTTCCACACCCAGACCGGTGGCTCGACCCTGACCGCCCAGCAGCCCGAGAACAACATCGTGCGGGTGACGGTGCAGAGCCTGGCCGCGGCCCTGGGAGGCACGCAGAGCCTGCACACCAACGGTTTCGACGAGGCGCTCGGTCTCCCGACGACCCGGGCCGCCAAAATCGCCCTCCGGACCCAGCAGATCGTGGGCTTCGAGTCCGGTGTGGCGGACACGGTCGACCCCTTGGCCGGCTCGTACTTCGTGGAGTCCCTCACCGACGAGGTCGAACAGGCGGCCAATGAATACCTGGAACGGATCGAGCAGCTCGGCGGGGCGGTGGCGGCCATTGAGGCGCGCTTCATGCAGGAGGAGATCGAGGCGGCCGCCTACAGCTTCGCCAAGGCCGTCGACGACGGGGAGAAGGTGGTTATCGGTGTCAACCGCTTCACCGACGCCGAGGCCGAAGCGACCGAGGTCTTCCCCATCGACGTGACGCTGCAGCAGATCCAGATCGACCGCACGCAATCCGTGCGGGCCGAGCGGGACCAGGCTGCAGTGGACCGCGCCCTGGCCGACGTCGCCGAGACGGCCAAGGGCGATGGCAACCTGCTCATCCCTATGAAGGTGGCCCTCAAGCAGATGGCAACGTTGGGCGAGGTGTCCGACGTCCTGCGGGCGGAGTTCGGCGTCTACCAACCCGGGGGCTGAGGCCATGGCGGGGGAGGGGACCTCGGCCACCACGTACTGGCCTCTGTTCGACCTCGTCGTCCGTACACCGCGCCTGGAGCTGCGCCTCGTGCGCGAGGACGATTGCGCCGCCTTGGTCGAGCTCATCGACGGTGGGATTCACGACCCGGGCATGATGCCCTTCTGGGTGCCCTGGACCGAGGCCGAGCCGCGCCGGCGGGCCCGAGAGGCGGTCCAATGGATGTGGCGGCACCGGGCCAACTGGTCGGCGGACAACTGGACGCTCACCAGCGGCGTCTTCGTCGACGGGAGGCTCGTCGGTATGCAGGATCTGGGGGCGGAGCACTTCCGCGCCGTGCGCTCGGTCGAGACGGGCTCCTGGCTCGGCCGGGCCCATCAGGGGCAGGGCATCGGCCGCGAAATGCGGGAGGCCATCCTCCACCTGGCCTTCGCCGGCCTGGGTGCGCAAGAGGCGCTCAGCGGCGCCTTCGAGGACAACGCGTCCTCCTTGGCCACCTCCCGCGCCGTCGGGTACGAGGAGAACGGCGAGGCGAGAAACCGCCGCCGCGACGGCTCGGGCCGGACCATCCGCTTCCGTCTGGGGCGCCCCACCTGGGAGCAGCGCCGCCGGTCGGACGTTGAGATCGTCGGGCTCCAGGGGTGCCTGGACATGTTCGTCGGCCCGCCGCCACCCGACTGAGGGCTCTGCGGACTGCGGCTGCTCAGACGGCTCGAACTTCGGCGAGCCGTCGCATTGAGTATTCGTCGTTCCAGCAGACGGCGGCTTCCCATGCGGCCGATGCCTGCGCGGCAATGTCGTGCGTGACGTCGTCGAGACCGGCCGCGTTGTGCGGCAGCACGAGGTCGAGGTCGGGGACGTCGACGTGCGCCTCGTCCCAGTCGATCAGCGCGACCCTCTCCGCCGTCATGCGGACGTTGCCGGTGTTGTTGGCGTCGCCGTGGACGACGCATGTCTCACGTCCGGTCAGCCGCGCCCACGCCGCTCGGCATCGGGCAACGCCCTCAGCCGGCATGGCGCCCAGGTCGATCTTCGTCCCGGTCTCGGCCTCCAAGAGGTCGGTCGACGATCGCCAGCCCGGGCGCTGCGGCCAGCCCTGCGTCAATCGGTGCAGCTGGCGGAGCGTGTCGGCCACGCGTCGCCAGTCGGCTGCCGTCTCGGGCGGTCCGCCCTCCACGTAGGTCATCACCACCAGGCCGTCGGCGAACAGCCGGCCGTCCGCCGTCGGGATCGGCAGCGGCACGGTCAGACCTTCACGGTCGAGGTGTTGGAGGAGTTCGGTCTCCCACGCCAGATCGGCGTCGCTCCTGGCCCCGAGTCGACCAACCGCGAGGCGCCCGTTGACGCGCACGCTCCAGACGTCGTTGGCGACTCCGCCGGCGAACGGCTCCATACGAGCGACGTCGTCACCCCACTGCTCGAGCGCTTTCCAACCCACCGACAACACTTTCGCAGAGTTCGTGCACCAGGCCTGCGCTGATCAGGATTCATCCAACGGCTTCAACATGCCGGGCCCGTCTTCGCGGCGGGCCTTGCGGCCGCGCCCGGAGAACTTCCCGAGCAACCAGTACCCCCGCCGTTGGCGCACGGCGCTGCGCCGGAAGGGATCGTCGGGCTCGAGGTGTGCATTGGCGCCAGCAACGACCTCGTCGAACAGCAGCGACGCGTCCCTCGACCGCTTGAGGGCCACCAGCTCCGTGGCCATCGCCCACTTCTGCAACAGGATCGTGCGCTGGTCCCCTCCGGTTCGTTCCAGGCCGGCGACGGCCTCGCCGAACAAGCCCAGGGCCAGTTCGTGATTGCCGAGATGCCGGTGCGTCTGGGCGAGGTCGATCTCGGCCCGGATGGTCTCGGGGCTGTCGGGGCCGAGCCGGCGCCGGGCCGACTCGAGCACGCGGACCCGGAGCGGGAACTCGTCGCCGTAACGGCGGAGCTTGCGCAACGTGATGGCCAGGTTGATCGCCGTTTGCGCCGAGAGCTCGCTGTCGAGGCCCTCGTCACGGTCCGAGGAAGCCAGGACCTGCTCCCAGCGCCGCCGAGCCGCTTCGTGCTCGCCGAGCCGGTCCAGGACAATGGCCAGGTTGAACTCGGTCCACCGCACGCCGGCCTCGTTGCCGTCCTCCGACCGGTTCTGCAGCGAGAGCGAGGCCGTCAACACTCGCTCAGCCTGGCGGAGATCGCCGGCATCCCGCAGGGCTCGGCCGAACGCCAACATGGCATCGAACGTGGCGGGATCCGACTCGCCGTACAACTCCTTGCGGGCGTCGAGCACAAGCCGGGCCTCCTCGACCGCGCGGGCGTGCACGTCGTCCATTGCGTGCTGACGTTACCGCCGGGATGGGCCCCAGCGGTTGCCCGGCCCGCCCGACGACTCAGGCGACCGACGACTCAGGCGACGGCGCGCGCAATCTCGTCGAGCGAGAGCTCGGCCGTGCGTCGTGCACCGCACGACACACAATCCTGTGTGTGGATGGACGACCGGACGAGCCGCGTCCGGGCCTCGTTGAGGGAGACGGTGAAGTTCCGCCCGTTCGGATCGATCTCGAGCTCCCAGTACGGGCGCCACTCAGTGGAGATCCGGCGATGTCCGACGGCGATGTCCCTGAGGATGCGGCAGTACCGCAGCTGGCGGGGATCGAAGATCCAGGTGCTGTGGCACGACTCCAGCGTGATGATGTCCATGCCGCGAGCTTGACCGGCCACCCATAACCGGAACTCGGAGGTAGCTGGACGACGGCTTGGAATCCGATTGCAGTGTCGTGACGCTTCCGCGACAACGTCGCATCGGCGTCAGGCCGTGACGACCGCCTCGAAGTGCTCCACCAGCGGGAAGGGGTCGTAGAAGTGGTGCAGCGCGGCGCGCCATTGCTCGTAGGCCGCCGATCCCCGGAATCCCTCGGTGTGGTCCTGCAGGCGATCCCAGTCGACCAGGAGCAGGAAGCAATTGGGCCGCTCGAGGCAGCGCTCGACCCGGAGCGAGACGAAGCCCGGGCTCCCCGCAATGTGGGCCTTGGCCGCCTCCATCGCCGAGACGAACTCGTCTTCGCGCCCGGGAATGACCTGGAGCAGCGCGTGCTCCGTGGTCACGCGCTGAGCAGCCGGGCGCGCAGCGCCGGGTCGGTGGCGGCGTCAATGGCCGTCCAGGCCAGCGCGACCGCGCCGTCGCGCACCGCCGCGTCGGCGGAGGGCGTGATGCAGGCTGCGGCGAACTCACGCTGGTGGTTGACCGCGCCGTGGGTCTCAATGCCGATGAGCGGATGGATGGTGGGGACGGCGAGCGACACATTGGCCATGTCCGTCGAGAAGGTGGGCAAGGGCGTCCCGTCGTCGTCCGCGTCGAAATGCCGGCCGAGCGCCTCGGCATTGACCCGGTAGGCCGCCAGCAAGGCGGGGTCGGCCTCCATATGCGAGTACACCGGCGACAGCTCCTCGTACTCGAGGCTGCACCCGGTGGCCAATGCGCCCGCCTCGAAGCAGGCGTCGATACGGGGCCGCAGCGCCGCTAAGCCGTGGGCCGTGCGCGAGCGGACCATGTAGCGGGCCGTGATGGCGGCCGGAATGATGTTGGCCGCGGCCGAGCTCTTCGTCACCACGCCGTGCACCTGGTCGCCCGGCAGCAGCTGTTGGCGCAGGAGGCCGATGGCCACCTGGGCGATGGTCAGCGCGTCCTGCGCGTTGACCCCTTCCCAGGGCGCGGCCGACGCGTGGGCTTCGCGCCCGCTGAAGTGGACGTCGTAGTGGGCCACGGCCAGGCAGCTCCCGGTGAGCCGCTCCGTCGGCCAGGGGTGCACCATCATGGCGGCGTGGACGCCGGCGAAGGCGCCCCGCTCCAGCATGAGGATCTTGCCGCCGCCACCCTCTTCGGCGGGGGTGCCGAGCACCCGCACCGTCAAGCCCAGCTCATCGGCCACCGACGCCAGCGCCAGCCCGGCCCCCACGGCGGTGGCGGCGATGATGTTGTGCCCGCAGGCGTGGCCCACGTCGGGCAGGGCGTCGTACTCGGCGCACACGGCCACGACCAGGTCGCCGTCGCCCACCGTGGACTCCAGCGCCGTGGGCAACGCATAGACGCCTTCTTGGACCGAGAGGCCACCCGCGCGCAGCGTCTCGGCCACCGCATGGGCGGACGTGGTCTCCCCGAAGCACAGCTCGGGCGTGGCGTGGACCGAGTGGCTCAATGCGACGAGTTGGTCCAGATGGCGGTCGACCACCGCTGCGGCGGCTTCCTTGGCCGAAGACGTGGTCACCGCCGCCCCCCCATTACTCAATGACCGCCACGACGTCACCGGCACCCACCGAATCGCCGGGGCTGACCTTGATCTCCTTGATCACCCCGTCCTTCTCGGCTGCCACGGCATTCTCCATCTTCATCGCCTCCAACAGGCAGATCGACTGGCCCACCTCGACGACATCGCCCACCTCGACCAACACCTTGACGATCGTGCCCTGCATGGGCACCGTCACCTGTCCCGAGCCGCTGGCGGCCACCGCCGCGGCGGCGGTGCGCTTGGGCCGTCCGGCCACCCGGCCGGGCGCGGCCGCCGTGCCGATGTCGGGCACCCACAGCTTCACGGAATAGCGCCGGCCGTCGACCTCGGCGGTGACGTCGCGCTGCACAACAGGAACCTCGTCCTCGGCCGGCGCCGGCGCCGGCGCCGGCGCGCCCTCGGGGTCGACGACCAGGCCGCTCAGGTCGAGCGTGTCCTCGACCCATTTGGTCGAGTGGGTGCCCGCGGCGAAGTCGGGGTGGCTCAGAATGGCCACGTGGGCGGGCAGCGTGGTGGCGACCCCGGTGACGGTCGTCTCGCCGATGGCGCGCAGCATGCGTCGACGGGCCGCCTCGCGGTCAGGGGCCCAGACGATCATCTTGGCGATGAGGTTGTCGTAGTACTGGGAGACCGTGTCGCCGGACTCGTAGCCGGTATCGAGGCGGACGCCGGGGCCCGAAGCGGCATGGAACGACGTCAGCGTGCCCGGGGACGGCGAGAAGCGACCGCCACTGGGGTCCTCCGCGTTGATCCGCACCTCGATGGCGTGGCCGTTGCGGCTGATGTCGTCCTGGGTGAAGTCCAGGGCCTCGCCCGAGGCGATGCGGATCTGCCAGGCCACGAGATCGAGCCCGGTGACCAATTCGGTGACCGGGTGCTCCACCTGCAGGCGGGTGTTCATCTCGAGGAAGTAGAACTCGCCGTCCTCGTAGAGGAATTCGACGGTGCCGGCGTTGTAGTAGCCACAGGCTTCGGAGACCTTGACCGCGGCGGTGCCCATGGCGTGGCGCACATGCTCGGGGAAGTCCGGGGCGGGGCTCTCCTCTACCAGCTTCTGATGGCGCCGCTGGGCGGAGCAGTCACGCTCGCCGAGCCACAGCGTGTTGCCGTGCTGGTCGGCCAACACCTGCATCTCGACGTGGCGGGGCCAGGACAGGTAGCGCTCCACGTAGATCTCCGGGCGGCCGAAGTAGGCCTGGGCTTCGCGGGCCGCCGACTCCATCGCTTCGGCCGCGTCCTCCGCGGCCGCGACGACCTTCATGCCGCGACCGCCGCCGCCATAGGCGGCCTTGATGGCGACCGGCCACCCGTGCAGGTCTCCGAAGGCGACCACCTCGTCGGGCGAGGTCAGCGGCTCGGAGCGGCCGGGAACCCCGGCCACGCCGACCTTCTCCGCCGCCAGCCGCGAGCTGATCTTGTCGCCCATGACCTCAATGGCCTCGGGCGGCGGACCGATGAAGGTGACGCCCCGCTCGGTGATGGCGCGGGCGAAATCGGTGTTCTCGGAGAAGAAGCCGTAACCGGGGTGGACGGCGTCAGCGCCGCTCTCCTCAATGGCGTGGAGGATCGCCTCGGTGTTGAGGTAGCTCTCGGCCGCCGTCTCGCCGCCGAGCGCGTACGCCTCGTCCGCCATGCGGACGTGCAGCGCATCACGATCGAGGTTGGAGTACACGGCCACCGTGCCGATGCCGAGCTCGCGGCACGTCCGGATCACCCGGACGGCAATCTCACCACGGTTTGCAATAAGGACCTTCTGGATCACGCTGGCGTTTCCTCCCTGAGGCGGACCTTCACAATTGCACGCACCCTATGGTGTCTGCCATGTGGGGCGGTGCCTGGGACATTCACCGGCTCGGTGAGGTCGATTCGACCAATACCTACGTCCGTGATCGGGCTCGCCACGGGGATCCCGCCGGGCTCGTCGCGGTGGCCGACCATCAGACCGCCGGACGGGGCCGCCTCGACCGGCGCTGGGAGTCGCCGCCGGGGGCGAATCTGTTGGCTTCGGTGCTCCTCCGCCCCGACATCGACGGCCGGGACGTGCACCTGTGCGCCGGGGCGGTGGCCCTGGCCGGGGCAGATGCCTGCCGGGAGGTGGCCGGGGTCGAGCCGGTCCTCAAATGGCCCAACGACCTGCTGCTCGAGGGCGCCAAGCTGGCCGGCGTCCTGGCCGAGGCCGAGTTCGCGGGGTCCTCGCTCACGGCCGTCGTCGTCGGGATCGGGATCAACGTGGCCTGGCCCGGTCCCCCGGAAGCGGGCGGCACCTGCCTGGACGACGTTGGCGGAGCGACCCAGCCGATTGACCGCCAGGTCCTCCTGGACCATCTCCTGGGCGCCCTGGAACCCCGGTGTGCGCTGCTCGAAGACAGCTCCGGGCGGCAGGCCCTGGCCGATGAGGTGCGCCGGCGCTGCGGCACGCTGGGCCGCCAGGTACGCGTGACGTTGCCGGGGGAGGAGATCACGGGCCGGGCCGGCGCCATCGACGACGGCGGCCGCCTGGTGGTCGAGACGGCCGCCGGGCCACGCCCCGTCAGCGCCGGCGATGTGGTGCACCTGCGCCCGGATCAGGACCCGGGTGGGGTTCGGGGCCTCGGCTAATATTCCCGCCACTATGCGCCTTCTCGTCACGGGAGGTGCCGGATTCATCGGGTCGAATTTCGCTCGTTACTGGGTCGAACAGCACCCCGAGGACCATGTCGTCGTCTACGACGTGCTCACCTATGCCGGCAACCGACCCAGCCTGTCCGACATTGAGGACCGGATCGTCTTCGTCCAGGGGGACATCTGCGATCCGACCGCGGCCGAAAAGGTGTTGCGGAGCGAGGGGATCGACACGATCGTCCACTTCGCCGCCGAGTCGCACAACTCGCTGGCGGTGCTCAACCCGGGGCTCTTCTTCCGGACCAACGTCATCGGGACCCAGACCATGCTCGAAGCCGCCCGCCAGGTCGGCGTGGCGCGCTTCCATCACGTATCGACCTGCGAGGTCTACGGGGACCTGCCCCTTGATACCGACGAGGCCTTCCACGAGGACTCGCCCTACCGGCCCCGCACGCCCTACAACGCGTCGAAGGCCGGCGCCGACCACGCGGTGCGGGCCTACGCCGAGACGTACGAGCTCCCCATCACGATCACCAACTGCGCCAACAACTACGGCCCGTACCAGTTCCCCGAGAAGCTGATCCCGCACTTCTGCGCGCTCGCTCTCGATGACAAGGCGCTCACGCTGTACGCCAGCACGGAGAACCGGCGCGAGTGGTTGCACGTGTACGACCACTGCACGGCCATCGATGCCGTGCTGGCCCGGGGCCGGGTGGGCGAGACGTACCACGTCGGCAGCGGCGTGGAAGCGTCCATCATGGAGGTGGCGGACCGCATCCTCTCCGCCCTGGGCAAGCCCGAGTCGCTCAAGACGATCGTCCCCGACCGGCCCGGTCACGACCGCCGGTACGTCCTCGACTCCTCCAAGCTGCGGTCGGAATTGGGCTGGGCCCCGTCGGTGGAGTGGGAGCAGGGGCTGGCCGACACGGTGGCCTGGTACGCGGCCAACCGGGAGTGGTGGGAGCCGCTGCTGGCCCGGGCGCCCGTGGCCGAGGGGTCCTGGGGCACCTGAGCACATGCGCATCCTGATCACCGGTGCGAACGGCCAGCTGGGCCACGATCTCCTCGACTGCCTGGCCGGCCGCGTCCCCGACGGTGGCCGCCGCTGCGCGCTGCTCGGCCCCGAAGGTCCTCGGCCGGCGTTGACCCACGAGGTGCTGGGCACCGACATCGACACCATGCCCGTCGACGACCGCGACGCCGTCCTCTCCACGTTCAGCGCGTTCCGTCCCGAGCTCGTCCTGCACGGTGGTGCGTTCACCGCGGTCGAACGCTGCGAGACCGAAGTCGACGCGGCCTATGCGGTCAACGCGATCGGCACCCGCCACATCGCGGAGGCGGCCGCACTGGTGGGCGCGCACGTCGTCTGCGTGTCGACCGACTACGTCTTCGACGGCACGTCCGACCGGCCCTACCGGGAGTGGGACGCCCCGAATCCGGCCTCGGTCTACGGCGCCTCCAAGCTGGCCGGTGAGCGTGAGTGCCGGCCCGGGTCGACCATCGTCCGCACGAGCTGGCTGTGCGGTGCCCACGGCAACAACATGGTCCGAACCGCCCTGCGCCTCGCCGACGGCGAGGGAGAGCTGCGCTTCGTCGACGACCAGCACGGGTCGCCGACGTTCACGGCCGATCTGGCGCCTGTCGTCGTCACCCTCGGGCTCGACCGGCGGCCCGGCCTCTTCCACGCCACGAACAGCGGCGCCACGACGTGGTGGGGCTTCGTGCGGGCGGTCCTGGCCGAGGCCGGCGCCGACCCCGAGCGCGTCCTGCCCATCAAGACGCACGAGTACGACCCACCCCTCCTGGCGCCCCGCCCGGCCTACTCGGTGCTCGACAACATGGCGCTGCGCCTAAGTGGCCTCCCCGCGCTGCCGGACTGGCAGGACGGGCTGGCCCGCCTCGTCTCCGCGCTGCGCAGTGACCGAGCGGCTGCATGATGCACGGCCAGGCGAAGCAGCACAACGTCGCCGTCATCGGGGCCGGTTATGTGGGCCTGCCCACGGCCGCCACGCTGGCCCACTTCGGCCACCACGTCGTGCTGGCCGAGCGTGACCGGTCCAGGCTGTCGGCGTTGCGATCCGGCCGCATGCCCATTGTGGAGGCGGGGCTCGACGAGCTCGTGGCCGGGGGCGTGGCGGCGGGCAATCTCTCCTTCACCGAATCGGCCGTCGAGGCGGTCGCCGGGGCGGAGTTCGTCTTCCTGTGCGTGCCCAC
>DATCEZ010000059.1:0-5210 GCA_036509775.1 Acidimicrobiales bacterium | reverse complement strand
GGTGCGGGCGTGACACAGGCGACCTCCGCACTGATCGGCGGGGGCCGGTCGGCCGTGGGGTATGAGGTCGACGTCGCAGACCGGGGCGAGCTCGAGCGGGTGTTCGCCGACGTGCGGGACAAGCTGGGCCCGATCACGATCCTCGTGACCAGCGCGGGCATTGAGTCATTCGACGCCGTGGCCGACATCACGCCCGAGAAGTGGGATCGCCTGCTGGCGGTGAACCTGACCGGCACCTTCACCTGCATGCAGCTGGCGGTGCCGGACATGACAGCCGAGGGCTGGGGCCGCATTGTGACCATCTCCTCGTCGAGCGCACAATCGGGAGCGCCCCACATGGCGCACTACGTCGCGTCCAAGGGCGGGGTGATCGGCCTCACGAAGGCGTTCGCCCGGGAATTCGCCGGTCAGGGCATCACCGTCAACACCATTCCTCCGACCATCGTCGACACGCCCATGGCCAGGAACGCGGCCGGGGTCGGGAACGTGCCCAGCATCGACGTCATGGGCCGCATGGTCCCGACTGGGCGGGCGGGGACGCCGGACGACATCGCTGCCACGTGCGCCTTCCTGTGTTCGGACGAGGCCAGCTACATCACGGGCCAGCTGATCGGCGTCAACGGGGGGATGTACATCTGAACCCGTTTAGGGGGAGGGAGTGCAGCGCGTTCCCTTCGGCGGCAGAACACGGTCGACGATGTACGCCGTCACCACGTCCGCCATGCAGGTGTTGGTCGAGCCGTTGAGCAGCCAGGTGTGCCCGTAGCCGACGTACGTGACCAGCCGTCCTCCGGTCGCCGCCGCGAGCTGCGGGGCCACGACGTAGGGGGTGTTGGGGTCGTAGACGTTGCCGATCACCAGCGGGCTCGGTGCGCCGTGGGGTGACAGGTGCGCAATCGGCTGGTTCGATTCGGACCAGCCGGGACACGCAATGAGGTAGTTGGCCGCCGCCTCGGCGCCGGCGAGCGGATAGCGCGCCGCCAGCGTCCGGGCCAGCTGAGCGGTCGTCGCCGCATTGGGGTGCCCGACCGCATCACTGCAGGTGATCGTCCAGAGCGGTCCGACGAGCGACGATCCGTCCAAATCGTCCTCCAACCCGAGCGCTACCGACCGCAGCGGCGCCCCGTTGCCGGTCGCGGCCGCGGCGAGCGCGGGGAAGTACCCGGGGGTGAAGGTCGGCGCGGAGAGGTAGAGCAGAGAGGCCGTATACAGATCGCCCACCGTCACCGGCGTCGTGTCGCCCCCGCCCGGTGCGGGAAGGGGTGCCTTGGTGAGCTGCGCCTGCACCCTTTTGTAGATGCTGACCGGATCCGGGCCGAGCGGGCAGCCCGGCTGGGAGGTGCAACTCTGCAGTCCGTGGGTCAGCGCCGTCTCAATGGCCGGGGCATCGGCCTTGGCGTCAGTTATCAGACTCAGGTTGGCGTCGACCGCGCCGTCGAGCACCGTGGCGTTCACATGACCAGGGAACATCTGCGCGTAGACCGACCCCAGCGCGGTCCCGTAGGACATGCCGTAGAAGTCGATCTTCTGCACCCCGAGCGCCGCCCGGAGCTGGTCCATGTCGCGGGCCGACGTCGTCGTGTTCACCGTCGGGAACAACGCCGGGAACGTGGACCGACACGAGCGGCCCAGACCCGCGAAGGTCCGCGTGGCGGCCGCCGTCCCCGCCACGGCGCTGCCCGCCGCCGCTGCCGACGGTCCGCAGAGCAAGGGCTCGCTCGAGCCGGTTCCCCGCTCATCGAAGCTCACCAGGGTGAACTGGTCCTTCACGGCAGCTGGAACGAGCGATGCCAGAATCGGCAAAATCAGGACGCCACTCTCCCCCGGCCCGCCCGGGTTGAAGACGATGACGCCCTTGCTCTGCGGCACCGGATGTTCGATCACGGCCAGCGGCACCGAGCCGGCAGACGGGTGGTGATAGTCCAGCGGGACCGCCAGCGTGCCGCACAGGTAGCCCGAGACCTTCGGGCAGGGTGACCAGGCGATGTGCCCGATCGCCGGCGGTGCAGCAGTCGCAGCGCCAGGGCTGGCACCGGCACTGGCACCGGCACCGGCACCGAGCGAGAGGGCCAGCACGACACACCCCAACAGCATCGATCGCAATCGTCGACCCACCTGCAGCGTGCGCCTCAACTGCGCGCTGTGCACGATCTTCCCAACCCCCTGTGCCACCCGTCCCCGACGTCAACCGCCCGTCCTGCTGCGCACGCTAGCCGGGGGGTCGGACAGTGCACGGTGCGGGCCTGCTGGTCGCATGCACCGGGTTCGGATGCGAGAGTATGCGCCGTGACGACCCACCCCTTCCGTGACGTCGCCATCGCCGGGGTCGCCAACACGGTGCAAGCCAGGGCCCTGCCGAACCACGATTCGACGTCCATCGCCCTGCTCGGAGCGCTCGCGGCACTGGCCGATGCCGGCATTGCACCCCACGAGGTCGACGGGGTAGTGGGGACCGATTGCGCGCAGATCGTCCTCGAGCTGGGCCTCGGACCCTGCACCAGGCGTCCCAGCGCCTTGGGCATTCCGGCCCTGCTCGACGCCGCGGCGCTGATCACCACCGGACAGTGCAACGTCGTGCTGATCGCCGCCGGTGGTGCCGGCGTCCACTCCGACAGAGCGTCGACGGCGCCCTGGACCAGGCCGGCCAACGAGCTCGTCGTGGGCTACGGGTTGTTCACCGCGGCTGAATTCGCGCTCATGGCGCGCCGCCACATGCTGACCTACGGGACCACGCCGGAGCAGATGGCCACCGTCGCCGCAGTGATCCGAACGAATGGGCACGACAATCCCGATGCGGTGTACTCGGGACGGGGGCCTTTCACTCCCGCCGACATCCTGGCCTCCCGGATGATCGCGGACCCGTTTCATCTCCTCGACTGCGCCACGACGTCAGAGGGTGGCTGCGCCATCGTCTTGACGAGGGCCGACCGTGTCGGTGCCGGCGCGGCTCCCATCTGGATCCTCGGTGGGGCCAGCGACGCCTTCGGGCCGGCCTACGTCGTCGCCCCCGTCTGGGACTTCCAACCGCGAGCGGACTCGTTCCCAGCGGGGCTCGTCGGAGCGCGAGCGGCCCGCCTCTCCTTTGCCATGGCCGGCGTGACTCCGTCCGACGTCGACGTGGCCGAGCTGTACGACCCGTTCTCGTTCGAGATCATCAGGCAGCTCGAGGCCTTCGGCTTCTGCGGGCCGGGCGAGGGCGGACCCTTCGTCGAGGACGGCAACATCGGGCCGGGCCGCGCGCTCCCCGTGACGACCGATGGCGGCACCATGTCGTTCAGCCACCCCGGCATCAACGCGCAGCAGCTGCAGCGGGTCATCCGGGCCACGCAGCAGCTGCGCGGGACCTGCTCCTCGCATCAGGTCGCAGGCGCCGAGGTCGCCTTGTGCTCGAACGGCGGCGCGGGCGCCCTGTTCTGCGACGTCCTGCTTCTGGGCCGGGAGCGTCCGTGAATCTCCTCCTCCCCCAACCCGTTGGGATCCCGGTCCCGCGTCCCAGCCTCCACAGCCGGCCGTACTGGGAAGGCTGCCGACGCCGGCAACTGCTGTCGCAGCGCTGCGCCGAGTGCTCGTTCCGCGGCCTCTCGGCCTTCACCGTGTGCGCCCAGTGCCAGGCAACCTCACCGGTGTGGGAGGAGAGTGCGGGGCAGGGCTCCCTCTACAGCTGGACCGTGGTGTGGCGGCCGCCGGATCCCGCCTTCGTGGTCCCGTACGCTCCCGCGGTGGTCCGCCTGGACGAGGGCTTCTTCATGTTGAGTGCCGTGATCGGCTGCGAGCCCGACGCGTTGCAGGAGGGCCTCCGGCTGGCGGTCGAGTTCCATCCGGCCTCCGACGACATCACCCTGCCTTACTTCCGCCCCGCCTGAGGCCTGGGCCGTCGTCGCCGTGCCCGTTGTCGCCCTACGGACCCTCCCATAGGATGAGGAGGTGGTATCGGACCGCCTCCCGGTGACGTTTCCCTCGTTCGACAACGTCGAGGACGAGCGCAGGCACCGCAAGCAGCGTCTGGCCGCCGCCTTTCGCCTGTTCGGGCACTTCGGGTTCGACGAAGGCATCGCCGGTCACATCACCGCTCGCGATCCCGAGCTCCTGGACCACTTCTGGGTCAACCCGTTCGGCATGAACTTCAAGATGATCCGGGTCAAGGACCTCATCCTGGTCAACGATCAGGGTCAAGTGGTCGACGGCAACTGGCCCGTGAACCTGGCGGCCTTCGCCATCCACTCGCAGGTGCACGCGGCACGGCCGGACGTGGTGGCGGCGGCACACGCCCACTCCGTGTACGGCAAGTCGTGGTCGTCGTTGCGCCGGTTGCTCGATCCTCTGACCCAGGACGCCTGCGCCTTCTACGGCGATCACGCCCTCTTCGACGATTACACCGGTGTCGTCCTCGATCTCGAGGAGGGCAAGCGGCTGGCCCACGCGCTGGGCGACAACAAGGCCGTGATCCTGTCGAACCATGGCTTGTTGACCGTCGGGCAGACCTCGGTCGATGAGGCGGCCTGGTGGTTCATCACGATGGAGCGCACATGCCAGGCCCAGTTGCTGGCGGAGGCTGCCGGGACTCCCGTCCTCATCGACCTCGACCAGGCGGAGAAGACCGCTGGACAGGTCGGGCCGTCCATGGCCGGATGGCGTGCCTTCCAGCCGCTCTACGACTGGATCGTGTCCGCCCAGCCTGAACTGCTGGACGAGTAGCTCCGGTCAGGCGCCTTCGCTGACGCTGCCCCAGCCCTCACCCGGCGTCTCCACGTGGATGATCTCCGGTGCCGCGGCGAGAAGACGGGGCATCTCCGACATCGCCGCCTTGAAGTGCTCGGACGAGACGTGCGCCTCACCCGCTTCGGCGTCCCGGAATCCCTCAATGAGGAACCAAAGATTGGGATCGTCAGCGCTGCGGCACCAATCGAAGAAGAGGTTGCCCGGCTCAGCCCGTGAGGCAGCGATGTAATCGGCAATCAGGGTCGGGAACTCGTCGGCGTACTTGGCGCGGACCGGCTGCTTGACGACGTTGAAGATCATCTGACGCTCCTTCGTTCCACGGTCCGGCGTTCCTCCACCGTCACGACCGCGGCTGGGCGGGCGTGAGCTCCAGGTGCAGCCGTGTCAGACCCCGGAGAATATAGGTGGGCATGTAGTGGTAGCGACGGGCATCGGGAGGCCCGTGGTGCTCCTCGGAAATGCCGATGTGCGTCGTGCGGTCGAGCAGTCGC
>DATCEZ010000058.1:0-3145 GCA_036509775.1 Acidimicrobiales bacterium | reverse complement strand
AGTCCGAACGTCGACGAACTGGTTGACGCCCTGGTAGCCGACTTCCCGCCAGGGACGACGTCACCGCAGCAGTTTCTCGGCGAGCAGTTCGACCGCGGCCTGGCCTGGTTGCACTTCCCACCTGGTGCCGGTGGTCTTGGTCTGACGCCCCGTGACCAACAGCGGGCGCAGTCGCGTCTGAATGCCGCCGGGGCTCCGGTCGCCGGCATGCGCAACCCGATCGGGTACGGCATGTGCGCCCCCACCATCGCCACGCACGGGACGCCCGAGCAACAGGAGCGCTACCTGCGCCCCCTCTTCACCAGCGAGGAGATCTGGTGCCAGCTCTTCAGTGAGCCCGGCGCCGGATCGGATGTGGCCGGGCTGTCGACGCGCGCCGAGCGCGACGGCGAGGAGTGGCTGCTCAACGGGCAGAAGGTCTGGACGACGCTGGCGCACATTTCGTCCTTCGGCCTCATTGTGGCGCGCACTAATCCCGATGTTCCCAAGCACAAGGGGATGACCGCCTTCCTGGTCGACATGCACGCGCCCGGCGTCGAGGTGCGACCGCTCTTCCAGATCACCGGCGAGGCCGAGTTCAACGAGGTGTTCTTCACCGACGTGCGGATACCCGAGGCGGCACGCCTGGGCGGCGAGGGCGACGGCTGGCGTGTCGCGGTGACGACGCTCATGAACGAGCGGGTTTCCATCGGCGGCGCCGTCACCCGGCGCGGGGGTGGCCCCGTGGCCGAGGCCATCAAAATCTGGAAGGAGCGCTGGCAGGGTGACACCTCCCCGTATGCGCTCGCCCTGCGCGACCGGTTGGTCTCGAGCTACTTCCGCATGGAGGCGCTCTCCATGACGAACTCCCGCGCCGCCCAGACGCGCAAGGCGGGTACGCCCGGCCCCGAGGGCTCCGTCGCCAAGCTCGCCTACGCCGAGGAGAACAAGCGCATCTACGACCTGTGCATGGACCTGCTGGGTGCCGACGCCATGCTCTTCCCGGCCGGGTACCCGATGGTCCGGCCCGACCTGGTCGGGATGAACTCGACCGACGCCCGCAAGATGTTCCTGCGGGTCCGGGCCAACTCCATTGAGGGCGGCACGTCCGAGGTCATGCGCAACATTTTGGGCGAGCGGGTGCTCGGCCTCCCGGGCGACGTCCGGACCGACAAGGAGCTGCCTTGGAAGGATGTCCCGCGCAGCTGAGCGCGTGTCGGTCGTGACGGGAACTGACTTCACGGCGGAGAAGCGCGTCGCGGCAACGACTGCCGCCGCGCTGGTCGAGAACGGCATGGTGGTCGGGCTCGGCACGGGCTCGACCGTGGCCGAGCTGGTGCCGGTGCTGGCGGCCCGCCGGCTCGACATCACGTGTGCCGCCACGTCGCCGGCCACCGAGGCGCAGGCCGTCGCCCTCGGGCTGGTGGTCCGGCCCTTCACCGACATCGACCGGCTCGACATCGCCATCGACGGAGCCGATCAGGTGGATCCCGCCGGATGGCTCGTCAAGGGGGGCGGCGGGGCCCACACCCGCGAGCGCATCGTGGCCGCGGCCGCCGATCGCTTCATTGTCATTGCCTCCTCGGACAAGCCAGTGCCGCGGATCCATGCGCCGGTGCCCCTCGAGCTCCTGGCCTTCGGCCTGGCGGCCACCCTGCGCGAGCTTCCCGATGCGGCGCTGCGCGACGCGCCCCTGACGCCCGACGGGGGCGTGCTTGCCGACTACCAGGGAGAGGTGGGTGATCCCGCCGACCTGGCCGCCCGGCTCGACGCCGCGCCGGGCGTCGTGGCTCACGGCCTGTTCCCGCCCTCGCTGGTGTCGACCGTGCTCATCGCCCGGGGCGACGAGGTCGAGATGCGCCAGATCGGCTGAACGATCCCTACGCGGCGCTGAAGGTGACCGGAAGCGAGGTCGGGGAGCGGAAGATGTCGCCGCGGATGTGGGGATCGTTGTCGCCGGGCCGGAGCGTGAGGTCGGGCAGGCGGTCGAACACGCGGTTCAGCAGGGCGCGGGTCTCGAGCCGGGCGAGATGCATGCCGAGGCACATGTGCGGCCCGTGCGCGAACGCGATGTGCGGTACGGCGGGCCGGAAGATGTCGAAGGATTCGGGGTCGTCCCAGCGCGTCTCGTCGTGGTTGGCCGAGCCGATGTGGGGCGAGATGCTCTCGTCGGGGCCGATGGTGACGCCTCCGATCTCGACCTCGCATGTCGTGGTCCGGTTGATGCTGAGCAGAGGGGCCTCGAAGCGCAGGCCCTCCTCAATGGCCTGGGGCAGGAGCGAGCGGTCGGCCCGTACCGCCTCGAGCTGCTCGGGGTGCGTGAGGAGCAGGTACAGGAGGTTGCCCGACGATCGGTACGTCGTCTCGGCCCCAGCGGGCAACAGGAGGCGTAGGAAGGAGTAGATGGCCTCGTCCGTCAGTTTCTCACCGTCGATCTCGGCCGAGACCAGGTCGCTGATCACGTCCTCGGCGGGGTGGGTCCGACGTTCGGCCACGACGCCGGCGAAGTACTCGCGCAGGGCTTCCGAGGCGGCGAGGCCGCGGTCGATGTCCGCCACCAGGCTGATGAGTTCGACCGACCAGCGCTGGAACTGTGGGAAGTCCTCCTCGGGCAGGCCGAGCAGGCGCGCGATCACGCGGACGGGGAACTCGAAGGTCAGCTGGCGCACCAGGTCGGCCTCGCCGTCGGCGGCGAAGCGGTCGATCTGCTCGTCAATGATCGGGCGGATGAACTCGGGCTCCCAGCGGGCCAGCGCCTTCTCGCGGAACGCGTGGGCCACCAGGTTGCGGTGGCCACGGTGCTCGGGGTCGTCCATGCCCAGGATCATGTGGCCCATGACCATGCCGATGGTGACGTCATAGCCGGTCGAGGTGAACGTCTTGGCGTCGCGGAGGATCCGTGAGCAGTCGTCGTAGCGGTAGGCGATCCATCCCGGCTCGACCTCTATGCCCTCGGGCAGCGAGTCGGGGTTCATGGTCAGGCCCTTCTGGACGGGGGTGTCGCGGCGCTTGGCCACGAGGTCGGGGTACGGGTCGCGCGTGGTACCCGCCACCGCGTCGTCGAAGGCGGCGAACGGGTCGTATTCCTGAGCATCCGATAGAGCCATTGCGGCGTGTCCCGGCGCTTGGCGATGAAGTCGGTGTACGGGTCCCGGGTGGTCCCGGC
>DATCEZ010000057.1:0-3450 GCA_036509775.1 Acidimicrobiales bacterium | reverse complement strand
ATTCACCGAGGACGCCCGCGGCGGCAGGCGCCATGAAGACCAGGAGGTTCTTCAGCCACTGCCGCGGACGCGCACCCCGAGCCAGTAGGCCCAGCGTCGAACGGCGCGCTGGCGAGCCGAGGTGGTGCGGTGGCACGACGTCGTCGATCGGCGGCTCGCGGCGGGGGACCCGCCCCAGCGACGTCACGGACCGACCGCCGCCGACATGGTGATGAAGTCCCGGGCCCACCACTGTTGGAAGTAGCGGCCTGGCGTGCCGGTCATTCCGGCGAGGAGTTCGGTGCCGTTGGTGGGGGTGGCCGGCCCCGCGGGGGTCGATGGCTGATAGCTGCTGAAGTTGACCCAGTCCGTGTTGATGTCGAGCTCCATAGCCCGGACCGCGCCCGCATGCACCATGATGTTCGCCAGGTTGTAGATGTCGAGCCCGGGCCCGCCGACGTAGAGGAGGGCGCCGTTCGCCGTGATCCCGAGGGCGGAACGCCAGACGTAGAGGCTGCCACCCAGCGTCGCGCCCCACGCCGAGGAATTCGCGTCATACGCGGCCGGCACGATCTGCCCGTTGTCGACCAGGAGGTCGAGGTTCTGCCTGACTGACACCACGCTCGGCGTCATGGAGACGTCGCTCCCCCATTGCCCGAGCGCGAACGAGCCGTTCTTGTAGACCACGAAAGACGCAGCCCCGGTCCGCAGCGGAATGATGGTCTTGTCATCCGTGTAGTAGCCACCGTTGGCGGCGGACATCAGAAAGCCGGCGTTGAATGCCGCCACCAGGGAGGTGGAGTCGGTGGACGAAATGGGCGCGGTGTGCGTGAAGGGTCCGCCGCCGGGAATCTGACTTCCCGAGTACAGGGTCGCCTTGAGGAGCATCGGGTCCATCCAGGCCACTCCCACCACGAAGCTGGTGTGGATCGCGCTGGGCCGGACCAGCGTCTCGTACACCGCGGGTACGCCGTCGACGAGACGGCCTGCCGGCGACCACTGCCCCTCACCAGCGATGGGAGGGCTCGCCAACGGGGTGATGGGCGCCGGCGTCGGAAGGTGGGCCACGGTGGCCGCGGCGGGCGCGGTGGTGACGGTTTTGGGTTTGTGGATGGTGCCGGGCGGGAGTGCGCCGCCCACCTTGGGCTGATGGTGCGAGTACCACTCGTTCTCGGTCCAGTTGACGACGGACGCGCCGCCGTGCTCTCGGAACCACTCGGCCAGCCGGGAGCCGGCCGAGCTGCCGAGGGTGGGGTTGGTGAGCGCGCCGCCGATGGAAACGGCAAGCCAAATGAGGAGGGCCGCCGAGACCGCACCGATGACCGCGAGGGCACGGCGACGGCGATGGACGCGCGATCTCGACCAGCGCGCCCGCCGGGCCGTATTGGTTGGACCCGGCTCGCGCTCGTCGAGCTCCTCCAGAGGTGGGCTCAGCACGTGTCCTCCACCAGGTGCAGGGCCTGCTTCGGGCACGACCGCACGGCGCGTACGGCATGTTCGACAAGGGCGGGGGGAATTTCCGCACCGTCGATGACCGGATATCCCCAGCGATCGAGCTCGATTCGCTCGGGCAGCATTTCGGCGCACACGCCGCGCCCGTCGCACGCGACCGGGTCGAGGACCAATTCCAGCCTCCAACGGCTCATGCCCGGCTCACCAGCCTTCTCGTCGGCGTCCGGCCCGCCACCGGAAGCACCCGCGCCACCCGCGTCTGCGTGCACGGGCCGCGGCGCTGGTGTGAGGCGATCTCGTCGGCGAACACGGCGAGGCCGGTACGCACGAACCGGGCCACGCCGTCAGGGTGGCGGCAGGCGCCCCTCCCCTCCACGAGGGTGCAGATCTCGAGGATGCGGTCGAAGTGGGGCCCACCCCGTCGCCCGTAGGCCAGCCGATCCATGCTTTCGGCCAACTCACCCAGTCCGTTCACGCACGGGCCACATTGGCCGGCGCCCTGCCCCTCCATGTACCGCACGACATCGGCCATCTCGGCCAGTGGGCAGACGTCACGAGGCAGCGGCACAATCACGCCGGCACCGAGCGTCGCGCCGGCTCGGCGGGCGGCCTTCTCCGAAACGGGGAGCTCGGCGAAGGCGACTGGGGAGACCCAGGTGCCTCCGTAACCGCCGAGGAGGACGGCGCGGGTGCGGGCCAGGTCATCCTCCCCGAGACCGACTGCAGCGCGGAGGGAAGAGCCCAGCGCCGCCTCGACGACCAGAGGCCCGCCAGGGCGGCTGACCGTCAGCAGCATGGTGCCCGGGTTCTCCGGCGTGCCGACGCTCCGGAACCAGTCCGCTCCGAAGCGGGCAATCAGAGCCACATGGGCCAGCGTCTCGACGTTCTGCACGAGGGTGGGCCGGCCGCCGACCCCGCGTTCACGGATGGAAGTCAGCCCGACAAACGACGGCACTGCGCCCCGACGCCCGCCGAGTGCATTCACCACGGCCGACTCCTGACCGGAGATGAACGTGTCAGGTGCCTCGGCGAGCTCGATGGCGATCGCCTCGAGGCCGCGGACGCGGCGCTCGACCAGAGCGGCCTCGACGGTTGGCATGCTCGAGGCCGGGGCGTACACGATTGCCTGTTGGGCGCGCAAGGAGGTCGCCACGAGCGCCAGTCCGTCGAGCACGAGGTGCGGCGCCCGCGAGAGCAGCAATGCGTCCTTGTGGCTGGCGGGTTCGCCTTCGGCACCGTTGGCCACCACGACCGGGCGGCGGCGCGAGGCCCCGGCGACCGCCCGCCACTTGGCCGCCACGGGGAACCACGCCCCACCGTGGCCCACCAGCCCGCATGCCTCGACTTCGTCGATCAGCCGCTGCGGCTGATGATTGAGTTCGCCCCATCGGTCGAGATGGGTCCCCAGCCCTGGGTCGGGAGCACCCCCGCCTACGAGCCCATGCAGCAGGCGGGTGGTGCCGAGCGGCGCCCTGGGGGCGCCATGACGGAGGGTCAGGCTCATTGCGCCGGACTTCCCGAGAGCTCGCCGGTGAGTGTGCCGGCGCCCGGATTCAGCGACAGGTTCATGGTCAGGTTGAGGGAGCCGGTCGGTCCGGTCACGAACGCACCGACTGTGGACCCGTCGAGGGCGACCACCTGCCCGTTCAGTGGGCCAAAGGTCACCTCGCTGTGGTGTAGGGAGACACCGCCGTTGATGGCAGGGCCGATGATGCGCACCACGAGGGGCACGGTCGTGTCGGCGGGCTGCATGCTGAGGGTGACCTCAGCGTTGCCGTCGCCATTGGGGGGTGAGGTGGCGACCGTTCCCGAGACGGTCGTCTCGAAGGGGGCGCTCGGGATGCCTGAGGCGGGCGCGGCGGAGCTGGTGGGCGTGGTCGACGCCGGAGCCGAGGAGTACGACGCCGACGTTGACCCGGACAGTTGTGCGAGGAGGGCGGAGGAGGTCCCGGCCCGGTGTGCCCACCCGGGCCGGAGCGGACCGAGAGCAGCGAAGGCAATGACGACGACCAGGACTGC
>DATCEZ010000056.1:0-2483 GCA_036509775.1 Acidimicrobiales bacterium | reverse complement strand
GCGGGCCAGGCCGGCCGGTCCCACGACGGATCCGCCGCGGATGACGAGTGTGGGCTCAGGCAACGGCCGGCACCTCCGCCACACCGGGGAGCTCGCCCCCGAGCAACAGGAACAGGATGGCCATGCGCACCGCGATGCCGTTGGCCACCTGCTGGGTGACCACCGTGCACGGCAGGTCCGCCACCTCGGAGGCGATCTCGACGCCGCGCACCATCGGCCCGGGATGCGTGACGATGGCGTGGTCGGCCAGGCGCTCCGCCCGGCGCGCCGTGAGGCCCCACCCGGCCGTGTACTCGCGCAGGCTGGGGACGAACGAGCCGCTCCCGCGCTCCGCCTGCAGGCGCAGGAGCGAGACCACGTCGGCGTCGGCGAGGGCCGTATCGAGGTCGGTCGCCACCTCCACGGGCCAACCCTCGAGCGAGGGCGGCAGCAGGCTGCCGGGTGCGGCAAGGGTGACGTGGGCTCCCAGGGCGGTGTAGGCGAGCACCTCGGAGCGAGCCACCCGGCTGTGCCGCACGTCGCCCACGATCAGGACCCGCAGATCCTCGAAGCAGGAGATCCCGAGCTCGTCCGGCGGGGCGCCCTTGCGCTCCGCCAGGACCTGGCGCACGGTGAAGCAGTCCAGCAGGGCCTGGGTCGGGTGCTCGTGCCAGCCGTCCCCGGCGTTGACCACGTGGGCCCGCTCGACCCAGCGCGCCACCTGGTGGGGCGCCCCGGCGGACGAGTGCCGGATGATGATGGCGTCGATACCCATGGCCTCCACCGTCTCGACGGTGTCGCGCAGGCTCTCGCCCTTCTTCACCGACGAGCTGGCCACGGCCAGAGAGAGCACGTCGGCCGAGAGCCGCTTGGCGGCCGTCTCGAAGGAGAGCCGGGTCCGGGTCGACTCCTCGAAGAACAGCGTCGCCACCACCTTGCCGCGCAGGGTCGGGACCTTGGGCATGGAGCGGCGCTCCACCTCGGCGAAGGCCTCCGCCACGTGCAGGACCTCGGCGATGCCGTCGGGCCCGAGGTCGGCGACCGAGAGGAGGTGCTGGGTGCCGCTCACTTGTCCTCCAGGCTGCCTATGTAGACGCCGTCCTCACCGACGTCGACCATCTCCTCGCGGCGCGTCGGCAGGTTCTTGCCCACGTAGTCGGGCCGGATCGGGAGCTCGCGGTGGCCCCGGTCGACCATGACGGCGAGCTGCACGGCCTTCGCCCGGCCGAAGTCGTTGAGGGCGTTCAGGGCGGCGCGGATGGTGCGGCCGGTGAAGAGGACGTCGTCCACCAGGACCACCACCTTCCCGGCCAGATCGACGGGGATGTCGGTGACGGCCTCGGGGAGGACGGGGCGCAGGCCGATGTCGTCGCGGTAGAAGGCCACGTCGAGGCTGCCGACGGCGAGGGTGTCGACCCCTTCGATCTGGCGCAGCACCTCGGCCATTTTGGTGGCCAGCGGGACGCCACCGGTCTGGAGGCCGACCAGGACGACGTCCTCGACTCCCCCGTTGCGCTCGACCACCTCGTGCGCCATGCGCGTCAGGGCGCGCAGGACGTCGGCTGAACTCAGGACCTGGGAGTGGGCCACGAACACGCCCCCCAGGGGTCGCGTATGACTGCGTTCGCGTTCGGCCACTGCTCCTCCTGCCGTGTGAGCCTCACAGGACTCACTTCACGGTCAGAGGATGACTTTAGCGCGCCCGGGTCCGGCGTGGATCGGGGGAGGTCGCCGGCTCAGCGCAGGCCGATGTCGCCGACGATGGTCGAGAGGATGCCGTTGACGAAGCGGCCCGACTCGTCGGTGGAGTATTCCTTGGCCAGCTCCACGGCCTCGTCGATCACGACAGCCGTCGGCGGCCCGTCGGGGTCGAGGACCTCGGCGACAGCCAGCCGCAGCACGAGGCGATCGACCACGGCCATGCGCTCGAGCGGCCAGCCGACCGAGGCCCCGGCGATCCGACGGTCCGCCTCCTCCCGGGTAGCGACCGCATGCTCAATGAGGGTCCGCACGTAGGGATCGGGCGGCACGGCCAGCGCGTCGACGACCTGGAGTGGGCTCTCCCCCTTGAGCTCGGCCTCGTAGAGCAGGGAGAGGGCGCGCTCGCGTTGCTGGTGGCGGGGTGCGACGTCGGTCATCTGCTCTGGTCCTGTCCTCGGCCCGAGGCTGCGGCGGCTCGGCGAGGCGGCCGGGCCGTCAGGCCCGGGTCAGGTACTCGCCGGAGCGGGTGTCGACCTTGATCACGTCCCCGATGTTCACGAAGAGGGGGACCTGGACGACATGGCCGGTCTGCAGCGTGGCCGGTTTGCGGGCGCCCGAGACCCGGTCGCCCTGCATGCCGGGCTCGGTCTCGGTCACCGTCAGCTCGACGGCGGCGGGGAGCTCGACCCCGACGAGCTCGTTGTTGTACATCTGCAGGTTCACCGCGTCGCCCTCCTTCAGGAAATTGGGGGCGTCCCCGAGAGTGTCCGGTGCGGCCTGCGTCTGCTCGTAGTTGGTCGTCT
>DATCEZ010000055.1:0-3863 GCA_036509775.1 Acidimicrobiales bacterium | reverse complement strand
CGCAGGTTCCGAGGAAAACCGTCGAGGACATAACCGCCGTTGCGACTGGCCTCAACGATGCGCTCGGCCAACATTGTGAGGATCAGCTCGTCGGGCACGAGATCGCCGTGCTGCAGGTCGTCGGATGCCTGCTTCCCGAGTTCTGTGCCGTCTTTTACCTCTTGGCGCAAGAGCTCCCCGCTCGACAGATGGGCCACCCCATAGCGAGCGGCCAGCTTCTCGGCCTGCGTTCCTTTGCCGGCTCCCGGCGGGGCGACCAACAGCACTCGCATCGACGTGACCCTACCGCCGCTCTCGGCCGTCCCGAGTGACCGCGATCGGTCTCTCCGAATCGTCAGGCAGTGAGCGGGTTGTCTGCCGTCGTGAAGGTGGCCAGCGAGTCGGCGGCGCGACCGGTGGAGGAGCGAAGGGCCCCGGCGAAGTCGATGGCGGCCGCAGGGCCTGGGGCCTGAATGGCGTAGCCCTGCCCGGCGTCACACCCGAGTGCGGTCAGCCTCTCAATGAATGCGAGCCGTTCGATACCTTCCGCCACGACGCGCAGACCGAGCGCGTGCCCGAGATCGATGATGGAGCGGACGATGTCCTCGTCCCGACCGCCCGTCTCCTCGCCCTGAAGGCGCGAGGTGAAGGTGCGGTCCAGCTTCAGCTCGCCGACCGCCAACTCGTTCAGGTGCGAGATGGACGAGAAGCCCGTTCCGAAGTCATCGATGGAGACACGGATGCCCGAATCGGTCAAGCTCTGGATGACCCGCTTAGAGCGCGTGACGTCGGCCACGACCATCCCCTCCGTGATCTCGAGAACCAGTGCGTCGGTCGGCAGTCCCACCTGCGCCAGCAATGCGCCCACTCGTCGCGGCAGGGACGAATCCAAGAGGTCGGTGGCCAGGAGATTGACGGCGACCGCGGCCCGGTGGCCGTCGTGCCACCAACGGGCACAGTCGGCGACCGCCTCTTCGAAGACCCAGGTGGCCAGGGAGTGGATCAGCCCGCTCTCCTCGGCGAGAGCCAGCAGGTGCTCGGGCGGGATGAGTCCGAGAGTGGGATGGGGCCACCGGAGGAGCGCTTCGACCGTGAGCACCTCACCCGTTCGGAGGTCGATCACGGGCTGGTAGTGCAGGGCCAGCGAGTGGTCGGCCATGGCGATCCGCAGGTCCTCAATGAGCTGGAACCGGTCGCCCTCGTCGTCGAGCGCCGCCTCGTAGACGTCGAACGAACCTCGTTCGTTCTTGGCTCGGTACATGGCGATATCGGCGCAGCGGATGAGCTCATCGGCGCTTGTGGCATGTTCGGGCGCCAGGGCAACGCCGATGCTGGCGCCGACATGCAGGCTGGCGGTGCTGACGTCGATGGGTTCCTGCAGCAGGGTCGTGATGCGTCGCGCCACCGTCGTCGCCTTGTAGGCGTCGGCCCCGTACAGGACCACGGCGAACTCATCGCCACCCAGGCGTGCCACCAAGTCGTTGCGACGGACGACTTGCCGTATGCGCGGTCCGATCTCACGCAAGAGCGCGTCCCCGGTCTGGTGCCCGAAAGAGTCGTTGATCTCCTTGAAGTGATCGAGGTCGATCAACAAGAGGGCCAACCCGCTGGTCTGGGTGCCCCCTTCGGGCATGTCAGCCAGGGCCCGCTGGAGCTCGTCCAGAAGGCGACGACGGTTCCCCAGCCCGGTGAGGTCGTCTGTGGTCGCCTGCTCTTGCTGCGACACGTTGAGGGCCCGCTGCTCACGCAGTGAGACGGCCATGCGGGTTGCCGCGGCGATGATGGTCGCGCCGGCGAGCCCGAGGGCAATGGTGTTCACTCGGCCCAGGTTGCCCAGCACCAAGAGGACGAGGGAGGCCGCCAACACCAGCACCAGGATGGCCACCCGCGGCGCCTTCTCGGCCAGCGGCGAACGTTGTCCGGAGCGGGAGGGGAGCCACAGCGAGCCGGTCATGGCCACCATGGCTGCAGGCACGAGGAGGTCCAGTGGGGCCCCGGACGCATGCGCGCTCGGGGACAGCTGGTGCAGTGACACGATGCCTCCGAGAGCCATCAGTGCGCTTCCGAGGGCGAACAGCAGGGTGCGCCCGGGATGCCGCGGCGCGAGGACGACGACTCCGAGAGCAAGCGCGAAGAGAACGACATCACCGACGGGATAAGCGAGACTCAACGCGACGGAGGCTGCTGAACCACTGAGGCGCACGACGCTGTCGAATGCGAAGGCAGAGCATATGGCTGCTGCGCCCAGACCGGTCACCGTGGCATCGAGCCAGGCGCTCGCCTTGCGCTGCTCGAGCTCGGGACCCGCCAGCCACAGGAGGGCCACGGCGGCCAACGGGTAGAAGAGGAGGGAGAAGAGGTCGGCTACGGACGGTGTCGTGGGGGGCAATACGAGGGCCCAGGCGATACCGCCCAGAGACCAGGCGAGCAGACCGGCGCCAAGCGCCAGCGAGGCCCGGCGCCCGGTCTGCCTGGTGAGTGCCCGCCCGAAGCACGCCAACGCGAGAGCGAGCTCCACGGTGACGAGAAGGGGCCGGAGCTGGCCGGTGTTCCGCGTGAGCAGGGAGACGGCGCCCAGGAGCAGGAGGGCGACCCCTCCCAGAACGAGATCGCGCCTCGTCCAGGGGGCGTCAGCCAATTCCCTTCCGCCACCCTCCGTCCGCAACACCACGTTGTGAAATCGGCGTTTCAACGGTGCCGCTTGACGAGATAGTGCCGGGACCTTGTTGCAATTCGGTCGCCGCAGGGTCCGGTGACGCCGGAATCGAACGAGGCAATTCAGGGGCGGCCCAGCCGCAGTCAAGGCGTTCACCCACTCCCGCCCTGGTCAAAGGTCCCTTTGGCGCTCTGCAGCGCCCCCGCGGCGGTCAGGCGTCCATGGAGTAGATCAGGTTGACGATCGTCTTGTAGTGCTCGGGCCCGACGGTGTCCGTGGAGTAGGAGACGAAGACCAGGGGCAGGTTGTCCGGATCCCGTCCCCGGATGAGCTCGGAAGCGGCGTCGTCGATGTGCCGACGCTCGGTGAAGTGGTCACCGCTCCGCAGGGCGGCCTCGATCCGGTCGAGCTCGGCGAGCGATCCCACGTTGAAGGTGATGGAGCGGAGGCCGAGCGACTGCTGGCCGTGGCGCATCTGATGCAGGCTGCGCGTTTCGCGCAGGAGGAGAACGGGTGACGTCGGAGAGGTACCGCCGAGAACGGCGACGCCGTCCCCCTCGGTGATGATGTCGAACGGGCCGAGGCGCCGGTAGTAGGCGACCGAACGCTCCAGGTCGGAGACGGCGATCAGGGTGGAGCGGAGCGTCCA
The DNA here is from genome assembly GCA_036509775.1 of Acidimicrobiales bacterium. Taxonomy (GTDB): domain Bacteria; phylum Actinomycetota; class Acidimicrobiia; order Acidimicrobiales; family RAAP-2; genus Bog-473. Next base: position 579 of record DATCEZ010000055.1, on the reverse strand, counting down.
GGGCTGTACGGCGGGATCTGTGGGCACGTTCTTCCTCCGTCAGTATTGAGGTCCTTCTGCGGCCACGGAGGGACCGTCGTGGCCAGGTTATCCCTGGACACCCTCGGTCACCGGGGCCAGCGCGCCCGTCCCGTCACCGTGGGCTCCGTCGGCTCCGTCGGCCCCGTCGAGGGCAGCCAGGAGTTCGTCGCCCCAGCGCTCCAGCCGGACGGGCCCCACCCCCTTGCACCGGGCCAACTCGGCCAGGGTGCTGGGGCGGCTCGTCGCGATGCCGACGAGCTCGGCATCGTTCAACACGACGTACGCCGGCACCGACGCGCTCTTCGACGCCGCGGAGCGCCATTCCCGGAGAGCCTGCACGTACTTCTCGGCGGGATCCGTGGAGTCGGGGCCTTGTGCCGGCGAGACCAGTTGCATGGTGGTGGCCTGCACCCGCACCTCCGAGCCGAAAGGCACCCTGAGGCGGGCGCTGCCCACCTCGACGATGGCCGCCGCCTCGGCGAGATCGACCACGGTCCCTGTGTGGCCGCCGTGCTCGAGCACCAACCCGATGACGGCTGCCACGACGGGTGTGGTCGG
>DATCEZ010000054.1:0-13949 GCA_036509775.1 Acidimicrobiales bacterium | reverse complement strand
CCCGAGATACGCCGCCCGCACCGCAGGGTCCTTGCGGATCACCTCGGGTGTGCCGACGGCGATGCGCTCGCCGAAGTCGAGCACGAACACAATGTCGGACAGCGAGAGGACCGCGGCCACGTCGTGTTCCACCATGATCAGCGAGACCTGGTGGCCGGGCTGGTCGACGATCTGCCTGAAGACCGTGAGCAGGTTCTCCGAAGCTTTGATGTCGAGACCCGAGAGCGGCTCGTCCAACAGGAGGACGTTCGGCTCGCTGGCCAGTGCCCTCCCGACCTCGACCAGGCGCGAGACGCCGAGGGGCAGTGCCGCCACGGGAGCGTTCTCCACCCTGGTCAGTCGCAACAGCTCGAGCAGTTCGTCCACCCGCTCGGTCTCGTCCTTGGCCGGCGGAAAAAGCGAGCGCGGATCGAGCATGTCGCGCCAGAGCCGCTGGGGCGCCACACGGGCACGGTGGGCCAGTACCAGGTGCTCGCGCACGGTCAGCCCCATGAACAGCTCCGGCTGTTGGAACGTCCGGGCCAGGCCCCTCCGGGAGCGGGACCGGCACGACGCGTTGGTCACGTCGTCCCCATGCAAAAAGACCTGACCGCTGTTCGGTCGCAGCAGGCCCGACAGGACGGCGAGCAGGGTGGATTTCCCCGCTCCGTTGGGTCCGACCAGGCCGGCGATCTTCCCCGGTTGGACCTCGACGCTCACCGACGAGAGCGCGGTAAGCCCCCCGAAGCGGACTGTGATGTCGCGGGCTGCCAAAGCGGCGGTCTCGACGTCCACACCTGGGGGTGCCTCGCTCGGGGCCGGCATCACGAGATGTTCTCCGCCACGCGGGTCGTCGCCACTTGGCCCACCTCCGCGCCGGCCACGGTGAGGTCAGGCATGTCCGTGCCGCCCGACCGGGGCCGGACGTGGAGCACAAGGCTTCGGAGCCGTCGGCTCTGCTCGGCCAGCACGCCATCGGGATACTTCGCCGCCGACACCGCGCCGAGCCCGAAGAGGACGGGCGTGACATTGGACGTCCAGTTCGGGAGGTAGTTCTGGGTGATGGCCGGGAGCAACGCCAACGAGACCCCGCCGAGCAGCGCGGCGGCATTCGAGCGGACACCCCACGTCACCAGCACGGCCAGCCACACGATTCCCTCGAAGGTGGCGAATTCGGTGCTGGGCTGGATGGCCGACTGGGACATCGCGAAAAGCCCCCCGCCGATTCCTGCAATCAGCGCAGCCAGCGCGCCGGCGATGACCTTCTGCTGGACCACGCTTATGCCCGAGGTCTTCGCTCCGGCCTCGCTCCAGCGCGCTGCATTGAGGGCCAGGCCCGTGGTCGACCGCCGGAAGTTGACGATGAAGAGCGCAATGATCACGAAAACGGCAAAACAGAGGTAGGCGAACGCGCGCTGAGAGCTGGCAAAGCCCGGTGGGCTCACGGTGATGCCCAGGCCCTGGTTCACGAAAGTGGGCAACGTGAAAACGAGGTTCTCCATGAGAAGACCGAAGGTGAGCGTCACCAAGGCGACATAGAGATCGCCGAGGCGGATGCTCAAAAGCCCGACGACGACACCCATCAGCAGGGCGATGACCCCGCCGGCCAGGACGGCGAGAAGAACCGGCCAGCCGTGGTTGGCGGCCAGTTGCCATGTGGTCAACGCACCCACGCCGGCGAAGGTGATCTGGCAGAGCCAGAGCATGCCGCCCTCGCCGGTGACGATGGTCCAGGAAAGGAGGATGACGGCGTAGGCGAAACCAGCCCCCATGACGCCGACCCAGTAACCCTGCACGATGAGCGGCACAACACCGATGGCCGCAATGAGCAGCACCGGCCCGGCGTACTTGCCGAGAAACCCGAGGGAAGCGGACTCGACGACACTGCTCGTGGACCCGGCCAGACGGCTCTCGCCCTGGGGCGTGATGGCGCGGTCGAGGGCCCCGCCCCAGGCTTCCGTCTCGCCCACACGTCCCCGGCGCAGCAGCTCGTAAATGAGGACGACGGCGATGACAATGAAGGGCACGGCGTCGATGAACTCTGTCGTCCACGCGCTGGAAGGAGGGAGGTAGCCCTCAATGAGCGACGTGGCGATGCCCATCAGGAGGGCCACGATCACGGCGACGGTGATGTTCCGCAGCCGTGCCGCCACCACGGCGGCGAAGGATGCGGCGATGAGAATTGTGAACTTGTCGGGGTCGAGCCCCACAATCGGAGCGGCCAGCACACCGGCTAGACCGGCAAAGAGGGTGCTGACGGCCCAGACGCCGACGGAAATGAAATTCGGGTTCGTGCCCGAGAGGTCGGTCATGGCCGGGGAGTCGACCATCGCCCGCACTTTGAGGCCGACGTCGGTGTAGCGCAGGATCAGCGCGCCGAAGATCACTGTCGCCAGCACGCAGGCGTAGACGATCACTTGATCGAGTGTGACCGCAACGCCGATGACCGAGTAGACGGCAACCGGCTGGGGAGCCAGCCCGGGGGCCGTATTGATTGCCTGGTTCCCGAAGATCAGCACGGCCGCTGCCGGGATGGCCACCAGCAGGCCGATTGTCGCCACCACCTTGATCATGGGTGAAGCGAGGCGCAGATGTTGAAAGAGGGCGTAGTAGAGGAACACCCCGAGCGCCGGTGACGCCACCACGATGGAGAGGATCGCGGCCGGCAGGATCGACCAGGTGTGCTGGGTGTTGAGGAAGTAGTAGAAGCGGGCAATGAAGAACGCCATGGCGCCGAAGGCGAAGTTCAAAACGCCCGACGACGTGTAGGTGATGACCAGGCCGGCTGAGCAGATCGCGTAGATTCCTCCCAGCACCAGCCCGGCGATCACGAATTGGAGCATTCCTGCGGTCCCCTCCTCACCGGTCGGCTGTCCGCCGGGACGTTTCTAACATTGACGTCGATTCAGATACTAACGATGCGGGAGTCCGCATGCACAACGGACGAAATGCAGGTTGACCTGCGGTAATGCATCGGGGGAAGCAGCCCGTTGCGACCCCTGACGGGTCAGGGTTCCTCGCCGAGCCCGGGACGCCCCAGCAGCCCGCGCTCGAGCACCTGGGCGGCAGCGTCGACGGCCGCCGAACCGCGTGGCTGAGCCCCGAACGCGCCGAGCAGCGCCACCATCACCACGGCATCGATGTCGACATCGCCGAACCCGCGGCCGGCGAGGATCGGCACCATCCGGCGGCGCCCCCAGTCCAGCGCGGAAGCAGAAAGGGATCGGAGCCGGGCGTCCTCCTGGGCGGCATCGACCCAGACCCGGATCATCGCCGCTTCGCCGGACTGTGCGGTGTTGTAGCGACGAAGCCAGCGGCGTAGGTCCGAGCCATTGGAGGTCGTCACGTCGGGAATCTCGACGAAGGTGTCGGCGACGGCGCGCATGGCCTGCACCGTGAGCACCATGGCCAGCTGATCCTTGTTCTCGAAGTACCGGTAGAAGACGCCATGGGACACGCCGGCCGCGGAGGCCAGGTCGTCCACGCGTGTGGCGTGGTAGCCCCGGTCGACGAACACGTCCCGACCATTGTCGACAAGAGCCTTCATGGCGGCGCGTCGATCCGACCCCGCCTGGACCGCCTCCTCTTTCTCCAACATGTCGTGGACGACCGGACCGAACTCCACCCGCGGCGGCCGAGGGAAGGCGTTGGCGCGCACGTTGACGGCACTCCGCCCGAAGAGCGACCGGTGCATGACGTCGGTAATGGCCTCCTCGACCCGTTCCCTCGAGTAGTCCTCCGGGGCGACGGATCGTAGTGATGCGGCGTCGTCGAGCGTGCGGGCGAGGCAGGAGATCAGCAATGCGAGCAAGGGGTCGAGTTGCCGCGGTGGCAGATCGCTGGTCGAGAGCTTCGAGCGGATCCGGGCCACGCTCTGATCGCGAAGGCGCGCTGCCCCCGTGTGCAGCCCGTCGTCCTCTTCCAGAACCGCCGGAAGTGCCCGGAAGATCGGCCCGTAGCGCGCGTGGATGTCCCCGTACCGGCCAACCCAGGCCCGGAGGCCCTCCCGTCCGGCGGCGTCCGGCGTCAACGGATCGATCGCCTCGGTGGACGCGCTGATCTGGCGTGAGACCTGGCCGGCCAGGCTGCTGAAGACGTCCTCCTTGCCGGAGAAGTATTGATAGAACGAGACCCTCGAGCAGCTGGCCTTCTTGGTGATGCGGGCGATGCTGCACTGATGGAAACCCTCGTCACCGAACAGTTGCAGCGCAGCGTCGAGGATGCGTTGCCTCGTTCGTTGCCCGCGGGCGCCCACGCGTGGGTTGTCCGAGAAGGGCGCGCGCCGCGTGACGGGCTCGCCGTCCTCGCGCTGAGCCAGCATCGAGCTGGCCTCCCTTGCCGTCACGTCACGACCTCCGCTGAGTCTTCGTGGGGCGTCCCGGCACCGCACGAGCGGGTCGGTACCGCACGCGCGTCAGGAGTCGGCGCGAACCTTGTCCTTGACGGACGGGACGATCGCCGGAGCGTCCTTCCAGTTCGGAAGCCCGCTGTCTTCCTTGGCGACCGGGTAGCCGTCGTCGTTGACCTGCGCCCAGTGCGAGTGGTTGAGCTCGTGCAGGGTGAAGCAGGCGTTCAGCGCGTTGTAGAAGCCCATGTTGTCCACGGTCTGGTTCACTGCCTCTTTGACGAGCAACGAGGTGACGGACGGAAGCACCGCAATCCGCTCGGCGAATTCCACCGTGCGCTCCGTCAGGTCCTCCGCGGGGAAGATCTTGCTGACCATGCCGAGGCCGTGCGCTTCCTCGGCGTCGATGGAGTCGCCCGTCAAGAGCAGCTCCTTGGCCTTGCGGGGTCCGAACTCCCACGGGTGGGCGAAGTACTCAGTGCCGCACATGCCCAGGCGAGTGCCTACGACATCGGCGAACCGGGTGCCCTCGGCACAGACGATGAGGTCGCAGGCCCACAGGAGCATCAGACCGGCGGCGTAGACATCGCCGTGCGCCTGCCCGATGGTGATCTTGCGCAGATTGCGCCAACGCCGGGTGTTCTCGAAGTAGTAGTGCCACTCCTGGAGCATCAGGCTCTCGGCACCCTTGCGCGTCGCGCCGTTGATCTTCCGGGTGTAGTGCTGGTTCGGCCCCGGCGTCCCCTCTTCTATAGCCACCTTGGAGCCCATGTCGTGACCGGAGGAGAACATCGGGCCCATGCCACCCAGGATGACGACCCGGACCTCGTCGTCCGCCTCCGCCTCCATAAACGCGTCGTTCAGATCGACGAGAAGACCTCGGTTCTGCGCGTTGCGTGCCTCGGGGCGGTTGAGCATGATGCGCGCCACCTTGCCCGAGTCAAGCGTCTCGTAGGTCACGAACTTGTAGTCAGCCATAAGAGCTCCTTGGCGGTTGCGGTGAGTCGTTCAGCGGGTGACCCTACTGTTAGAAATGGCGCAGCGCACCTTGCGGACTGAACCCACTCGGACCGCCCCGCGCCGCCGGATCAGACTGCGGCGGCGGCCTGCTCCACACGCATGATCCGGGCCAGGTTGCCGCCCATGATGTTGCGCACGTCCTCGTCGGCGAGGCCGTCGGGCAAATGGTCGACGTAGCTGCACGGCTCGGCCAAGCCCTCGGGGTGCGGGTAGTCGGAACCGAACAGGACGTGGTCCGCACCGATGACATCGATGATTTCGCCGAGGTCGTCCTCGTGGAACGGGCTGACGTACACATTGTGCTTGAACTGCTCGACCGGGTTGCCGTCGAAGGCGTTGGGCATCTTCTTGTAGGTGTCGCCGAGGTGGTTGACGAATGCTCTGATCCACTCCCCGCCGGCCTCAATCGACGCGACCCGCAGATCGGGGAAGCGTGCGAACACGCCGTGGCACACGAAGGCGGCCATGGTGTCCTGAATCGGCCGATGGCCGCCGGTCATGTAGGTGAAAGCGTCGAGCTTGAACGGCAGCATTTCGCTGGGGCCCGACCAGTCGCTGGTGTACCGGGCGTACCCGCTGTCCGACGAGTGCATTGACACGAGGATGTCGTTGTCCACGACGGCCTGCCAGAACGGATCGAACTCCGGATAGCCGAACGAGCGCGAACCGCGGAATCCCGGGGCAGGCGCCGGGCGTACCAGGACAGTCTTGGCTCCGCGCTCCACCGCCCATTCGAGCTCTTCGATCGCCTTCTCGACGATAGGGAGGGTGATGACGGGCGTGGCGAAGATCCGGTCTTCGTAGTTGAACTGCCACTCTTCGTACATCCATTCGTTCAGCGAGTGGATCGCCGCATGCGTCAGTTCGGGATCGTCGCGCATGCGCTCCTCGAGCAGGCTGGCCAACGTCGGGAACATGAGCGATCGGTCGACGCCGAGCTCGTTCATCACCTCGAGCCGGGGTCCGGGCTGCTGGAAGGCGGGAATGCTCCGCATGGGCTCCCCGATCACCTCGCGGTAGGACTTGCCTTCGGGATTCCCGTTCCTGAAGTACTCCTCCTGAGCGCCCGGCCGTGCCACGACCTCGAAGGTGGGGTTGGGGATGTACTCGCTGACGGTCCCCCGGATCATGATCTTGGTCCGGCCGCGTAGCTCCACGTAGTCGATGGCACCCTTGTAACGATCGGGCAGGTGCCTCGTAAACGAGTCCCTGGTCTCGTAGAAGTGGTTGTCAGCGTCGAAGACGGGAAAATCGCAAACTTTCGGCATACTCGAGAGGATATAGATTTCTGACTATGACGTCAATGTCATAGAACTCCCAGGTTCCGGCTGAGCACTCCGGCGGGTGAAACTCCCTGATCAACGGCAGATTGAACCTGCTGACGTTGCCGAGTCCAGAGCCGTGCAAGGCGTCAGCGATTGGTCGGGAAGTGCAACTCCATGGTGCTCGGGCCGGGTTCGGGCCAGCGGGACGTGACGACCTTGGGCCGGGTGTAAAAGCGAATGCCGTCGGGACCGTAGATAGAGGAGTCACCGAAGATGGAGGCCTTCCACCCGCCGAAGGAATGGGAGGCGACCGGCACCGGGATCGGGACGTTGATGCCGACCATCCCGACCTGGACCTCGCGCTCGAAGCGACGGGCCGTCCCGCCGTCACGGGTGAACAGCGCCGTGCCGTTCCCGTATGGATTGCCGTTCACCAGCGCCAGGGCCTCGCTGAGGCTCGGCACCCGCGCCACGCTCAACACGGGGCCGAAGATCTCGTCGTCATAGACGCGCATGCCTGGCTTCACGTCGTCGAGCAGCGAGCAGCCGACGAAGAAGCCGCTGTCGCGATCGGTGCCCGATCCGTCGACGACGACCTTGGCCCCCTCGTCAGCGGCGCCCTCGACATAGGACCGCACCCGGTCGCGGTGCTCCGCAGTGATGAGAGGTCCCATCATTGACGCCTGGTCGTCACCCGCCCCGACGACGACGTCGGGAATCCGGCTGGCAATGGCGTCGATCAGCGGGTCGGCCACCGCGCCGACGGCGACGATCACCGAGATCGCCATGCAGCGCTCGCCGGCCGATCCGTAGGCGGCTGAGACCGCTGCGTCGGCAGCGGCGTCGAGGTCGGCGTCGGGCATCACGACCATGTGGTTCTTGGCTCCGCCGAGGGCTTGGACCCGCTTTCCGTTGCGCGTGCCCGTCTCGTAGATGTGCCGGGCCACGGGGGTGCTCCCCACGAACGAGATCGCCGCGATGTCGGGGTGGGCGAGCAACGTCTCGACCGCTTCGCGGTCGCCCTGCACGACGCTGAAGACACCGTCGGGGAAGCCGGCCCGCTGGACGATGTCAGCCAGGACCAGCGAGGCGGACGGGTCTTTCTCCGAAGGCTTGAGCACGAAACAGTTGCCGCAGGCGATTGCATTGGCCATCATCCACAGCGGCACCATGATCGGGAAGTTGAACGGGGTGATGCCGGCGACCACACCCAGCGGCTCGAGCACGGTGCGGATGTCGATGCCTGTCGAGATCTCGGAATTGGAGGAGCCCTTCAAGAGATTCGGGATGCCGCAGGCGAACTCGACGTTCTCGATGCCGCGCGCTACCTCGCCTTTCGCGTCCTCGAGCACCTTGCCGTGTTCCCGGGTGACCGCGGCGGCGAGCTCGTCCCGACTCGCATCGAGGATCTCGCGGAGTCGGAAGAGCAGGCTGGCCCGACGGGTCAGGGAGGACGAGCCCCACTCCCGGGATGCCTCCCCCGCGGATGCGACGACGGCGTCCACCTCCGCGGGCGAGGCCAGGGCGACCTCGGCGGTCTGAACACCCCGGGCCGGGTCGTAGACCGGCGCCACCCGACCAGAAGCGCCGGCAGTAGCCCGGCCCGCGACCCAGTGGCCGATCTGCCTCATACCTGAGGTCGTCGTCTCGGGGTCTGGGGAGCCTGGGGTCATATCGTTGGCGATCTTACGGCGGCTTCCAGGCACTGGCATTGCCCGCCTCCTGGTCAGGCCAGGGAGAATGGGTAGCCACGCGGTCTACCGCATGGCATCCGCGGGCCGGCCGGCTCAAGCACCCCTGGCCACGGCACGTAACATGGCGGGCGTGTTCGATTGCGACGTCGATGTCAATACTGGACTCGGCTCGGGGAGCTGGAGCGGCAATGCGGCCACTGCCTGAGCTCACCCCGGCCAACGAGTGGTTCTGGACCTCCGGGGCCGACGGCACGCTCCGCATTCAGCAGTGCAGCGACTGCAGCGAGTTCGTGCATCCGCCGGTGCCCATCTGCCCCTATTGCCGGAGCCGGTCGTCCAAGCCGGCCCCGGTGTCGGGCCGCGGCACCATCGTCGGGTACACGGTAAATGCCCACCGTTGGCTGCCCGACTTCGAACCGCCCTATGTGATCGCCAACGTCGCACTGGCGGAGGACCCGCGGGTCCACCTGACGACGAACGTCGTCAGCTGCGAGCCGACCGAGGTCGAGATCGGCCAGGAGGTCTCGGTCCAGTTCCTCCAGCAGGAGGACGTGTGGCTGCCCCTGTTCGAGCTGACGGGGTCGGTGGACCCGGTTGACCGTGTGCCTGAACCGGTGCGGCCGCTCCCCCGCGCTCCGTTGAGCGACGAACGCTTCGAGCACCGGGCCGTGCTTAGCGGCATCGGTCGCTCCACCTTCGGCCGAAGGCTGATGGTCGACCCGCTCGCATTGGCCGTGGATGCCAGCCTCGCAGCGATTGCCGACGCCGGACTGACCATCGACGACATCGATGGTCTCTCGACGTACCCCGGGATGAGCGGCGGCGGCATGAGCGAGGGCGGCGTCAGCGCCATCGAAGAGGCACTCCGGATCCATCCGACATGGATCAACGGCGGCGGCGACCTTCCGGGCCCGGGGGGCTCGGTCATTGCGGCGGCCATGGCCGTGGCGTCGGGGCTCTGCCGGCACGTCCTGTGCTTCCGGACCGTCTGGGAATCCACATTCGGCGTGTTGGCCGCGCAGGCCGCGCAGGCCGCGGCAGCGAGCGGTGGCGGCAGCCATCTGGCCGAGCGGGTCTCGGGCCCGTTCCGCGAGTGGCGCGCTCCCTTCGGCGCCATGTCCGCCGCCAACTGGATCGCCCTGAACGCCACGCAGTACATGCACCGCTACGGCGCTCCCCGCGAAGTGCTCGGGATGATTGCCGTCAACGGCCGGCGGAACGCCGCCCTCAATCCGAACGCCATCTACCGGGACCCGATGACGATGGACGACTACCTCTCGGCACGGCCCATCACCTCGCCCTTCGGGCTCTACGACTGCGACGTGCCATGTGACGGATCCATTGCCGTCATCGTCTCGGCGGCGTCGGTCGCCGATGACCTCCCCCACCCCGCCGTGCGCATTGAGGCGGTCGGCACGCAGATCCTCGAGCGGGTGTCGTGGGACCAGGACACCCTGACGCACGAGCCACAGGTCATCGGCCAGGCCGCGCACCTGTGGACGCGCACCGACATGCGGCCGTCCGAGGTGGACCTGGCGCTCGTCTACGACGGCTTCACCTTCAACGCCATCTCGTGGCTCGAAGGCCTCGGGTTCTGCGGCTTCGGCGAGGCGTACGACTGGCTCGACGGCGGTCGCCGCATCGCTCTCGACGGCGATCTCCCGGTCAATCCGCACGGCGGGCAGCTCTCAGAGGGCCGCAGCCACGGCTTCGGCTTTCTCTACGAGGCGGTGGCGCAACTACGCCATGAGGCCGGCGAGCGTCAGGTGAAGGACGCCAAGACGGCAGTGGTCACCTCCGGCGGCGGGACGCCGTCCGGCGTCTTGTTGCTGCAACGGAAGGATGCGTAACGCTGATGCCGGAGCCCACGACAACGCCGGACACAACCGACAAGCCCAGTGGTCCCAGGTCCCGCAAAGGGGTTGAGACACGGGCGCGCCTGCTGGCGGCCGCCAAGGAGGTCTTCGAGCAGGACGGGTTCCTCGACGCCCGCATTTCCGACATTGCGGAGCGGGCCGGCCTGTCGCACGGGTCCTTCTACCACTACTTCGAATCGAAGGAAGAGGTCTTCCGGGAGGTCGCGGCCGAGGTGGAGGAACGCCTCAGCGAACCGCTCTACAGCGTGATCCTGGACGCGCACTCCACCGCGTCGCCGTACGAGCGGATCCACGAGGGCATCCGCAGAAACTTCGAGAGCTATCGCGACGAAGCGCGCATCATGGGCGTGATCGAACAGGTCTCGCGCTTCGACGACAACCTGCGCGCTTTCCGCAACGAACGGCACCACGTCTCGTCAGCGCAGATCGCCGACTCCATACGCCGACTCCAGCAACACGGCCTGGCCGACAAGAGCCTCGACCCCGCCATTGCGGCGGCCGGGCTGGGGGCCATGACCTACCGCTTCCCTGAAATGTGGTTCGTGCAGGACCTGGTGGACTGTGACTTCGACCTCGGTGTGGATCAGCTGACGCGCCTCTTCGTCAACGCTCTGGGCCTGCGTGATGCTGGTCCAGCGGCTTCGGTCGAGAATTCGAACGACGCGCTCATCAGCGACTGACTCGCAATCCCCTCCGCGACGAAGATCCACAACGGGTCGCCCGTACGTTCCAGAGCCCTCCGCATTATCGCGCTCATTCCAGAACGAGCGCTCGGCACGTTCTCCGTCGGCGTCGCCTCCTCCCTGGTGAGAATCCGAGGTCGGGCGTCGGGTCGCCAGACGCCAAGGGATCGTTCGATCTCGCCCCAGTCCCGACAGAGCTGTCGGAGACTTTCCCCTCTTTCTTCGTTCGAGAAGGGCGCGAGGGCCTTGGTTCCGCTGCGACGGATGGCGTCAATGGAGATCCTGGGCATCGGAGGAGAACGGTCCTCCCCCGCCAGAAGGCTGCGCGCAGAACAGCGCGGTCAGCCCAGAACTTCTGCCTTCCACTCCAAGAGCTGCGGGGCCAGCAGCGTCCAGCGGGCGAAGAGCCCTTCTTCGCGGGCTTCGCCCCGCTCAATCCATTCACGGTCTCCCCACGGTGGCTCGACCAGGCGCGCCCCCGGGAGGATGTCGGCCAGGGCCTCCGAGGTCGCCCTCGTGTGATGCGGGTCGCTGACGCCGCTCCGGAAGACCAGCGCCGGGATGTCGAGTGCCTTGGCGTCCGCTTCGGGCAATCCCGGCACGGGCTCGTCGGCGCGGGGGCAGTAGGCCTGCATCCAGCGCTCCATCGTCGCAATGAACGTGGCCGGGTCCTGCGCCAGGAAGCGGTCCCGGTTGGACGGATTCAGCTCCTGTACCTCGGCCCATTCCGGGAGGTCCGCCACGGCCTCCATGCCGTGGGTCCAGGCCGCGTGCACCGATCCGCCGCAGTAGTGCGTCGCCAGGGAGAGGAGGCCGTACACCCCACCGCTGATCCACCAGATGGCCAAGCCGGCCGCCGTCTCGGGATGGCGGGCGGCAGTGAGGAGCGAGACCCGGGCGCCGCCCGACCCGCCGGCGATGATGGCCGGGGTCATGTCGAGGTGGGTCAGCAGACCGGCCAGCGCGTCGGCCTGCATGGCCGACTCCGAGGAGCCCTCGAAGCACACGTCCGACGCGCCGCAGTTGGGCCGGTCCCAGATCAGCACCTTGTTGCCGTGCTCGGCCAGAGCCTCGGCCAGCTGGCGCACGCCGGGTGACTCCTTGGTGAAGCGCCCGCCGGGCGTGATCACCCAGGGCTGCCCCGAGTCCCCGACGACCTCGTAGGCGAGCGACAGTCCGTCGATGGTGGCGGTGGGCATGGATGAACTCCTCTGCATGGAGGCCGGGAGTGGTAACCCGGCGGGTGGACTCGGTCGGTTCGACTAGTGAGAAGTCGGGCGGCTGCGGGGAACCTCGCGGAAAGGGACGTCCTTGTCCAGCCGACGCTCCCGGGGCATGCCCAGCACGCGCTCGCTGACCACGTTCCGGGCCATCTCGGTCGTCCCGCCGCCGATGGTCCCGCCCTGGCGCATCATGAAGTTCGTCGCGCTCTGCGCGGTCGCGGCATCGTCGGTCCAGGCCGCGCCCTCGGCGCCCGACGCTTCGAAAGCCAGTGTCACGATGCGGTTCTGGGCGATGCCCTTGAACAGGCGCACCAGGGCGGCCGCCTGGTCATTCAGCCGGCCCTCCCCGATGCTCTCGCTGACGTACGTCGACATCTCCTGGGTCACCAGTTCGAGCATGCGCGCCTCGCCGATGCGCTCACGCACGGCGGGGTCCTGGAGGAGCCCGTGCTCCTGGGCGATGGCGTGGACGACACCGGCGTCCATGTGCCCGTGCGTGAGGCCGATGGGCTCGGTGACGTACGGGGAGTTGTAGAGCATGCGCTCGTGGAACATCCAGCGCGTGGTCACCGTCCAGCCGTCGTCGATGTCGCCGATCCGCTCGGAGTCGGGCACGATCACGTCGGTCATGAATTCCTGGCAGAACTCGCGGGAGCCGTTGAGCATCTCAATCCGGTGGACCTCGATGTTCGGCTGGTGGATCGGCAACATGAACACGGAGAGTCCACGGTGCTTGGGGAGGTCCCAGTTGGTGCGGGCCAGGCACAGGCCCCAGTCGGACCACCAGGCGCCGGTGGTCCAGACCTTGGAGCCGTTCAACACCCACTGCTCGCCGTCGCGTACGGCGGTGGTCAGCGCCCCGGCGGCGTCGGAACCTCCGCTGGGCTCGGACAAGAACTGCATCCAGAGCGCTTCGCCCTTCAAAATCGGCGGGAGGTGTCGCAGCTTCTGTTCCTCCGTGCCGAACTCGAGGATGATGGCGGCGCAGGGCGAGAGGTTCGGGACCTGCATGCGCAACGGATACTCGTAGCCCACGAGCTCCTCGTTGAGCACCTTCTGGTGTGCGGGCGTCAGCCCCTGTCCCCCGTAGGCCCGCGGGAAGCAGATCCCGGCCAGCCCGGCGTCGAACAGCATGCGCTGCAGGTGCCGGTCACGGGCCACCGCGGCCAGCTCCATCTCCTCGCTCTGGCCACTCCAACCGAGCCGCAGCTCCTCGGGCGAGACCTGCCGGAGGTCGGACCGGATGAAGGTCCGGGCCCGGTGCCGGAAGCTCTCGAGGTCCTCCATTCCCCCCTCCGTGTCCTCCCTTCGCAGCGCGCTCACGCGGCCACCTCGTCCCCGGCCCGCCCGTCCACCACGCCCGCAATGCGCTGCAGGTGGTCCGCCGGTGTCCCGGCCAGGGCCCGGTCGACGATGACGCGGCGCAGGTACAAGTGGAGGTCGTGCTCGAAGGTGACCCCGATGCCCCCGTGCAGCTGCACGCAGTCCTGTAAGAGCTCGACGCCGTACTGGCCGATGTACGCCTTGGCCGCGCTCACGAGCTCGGGCGCTTCCTCGCTCTCGCGTTCGACGGCGGCGCAGGCGGCCGCGCTGACGGCGTGCGAGGCCTCGAGCCAGCTCATCATGTCGGCGAACCGGTGCTTGAGGGCCTGGTACGAGGCGAGGGGCCGCCCGAAGGAGTAGCGGTCGAAGGCCCACTCGACGGTCATTTCGAATCCGGTCTGCATGGCGCCGGCCGATTCGGCGTTGAGGACGACAAGGTAGGTGAGGAATTGCCGATCGACGTCGGGCGCCGCCTGTCCCGCCGTGCCGATGACGGCGTCAGCGGAGACCCGCACGCCGTCGAATGTCACGACGGAGAAA
>DATCEZ010000053.1:0-3783 GCA_036509775.1 Acidimicrobiales bacterium | reverse complement strand
CAGCCCCTGCAGCCCCGGCAGCCGCCACGGCACCGTCGGCGGCGAGCACGCTGACGGTCCGTCACGTCGGGGACCGGTTCGGGTACCGCTGGATCCTCGTCGAAGGGGGCGACATCGACGATCTGGTCACCCGGGTGCACATGGTGCACTCCTCTTTGGAAGACGCGGGATGGAGCCCCCAGCTGCTGTGCTCGGTCTTCGGCTTCGAGCCGGCCGGTCCGGCGGGAGCAGGGGACACCGTCGGCGCCTCCGACGCCGTGAACCAACCCGTCTTCCTTGTCTACCTGGCCAAGCAGGGCACGTTCTACCCCTTTGCGCCGACGGGCAGCGAACAGCGCGATACCGAGCTCGAGTTGCGTCTCCGCGGCATCTTGGGCACCGACCTGCCCGTCGAATCGGATCTGAGCCGCTGGTTTCCCATCTGGGACCTCCCCATCGCCTGACCGGCGACGACAACTACTCGGCTGGCGACGACAACGAACGGTCGGAGTAGGGGTCCCAGGCCGGCGGACCTTGATCCAGGGTGTGAAGCTGCCCACGGACCATCTCGACGAATTGCTCGGGGTCGAGGGTGCTCGTGGCGTCGTCACCCACGAGATGAAGCGCTCCGGTGATGGACCGCGCTCCATCGAAGGTCCACTGCGCCGCGTGCTTCTCCGCCGCCGTGAGGTCGAATGCCAGCCGGTCCAGGTCGACGCGCAGGCGGGGACGACGGGTGGCCAGGCGCACCCAGGACTCGTAGCGGTAGCGCAGCTCCATCGCGCCGCCGGCCACGGTCGCCACCCTCAGGCGGTCAGTGGCGCTGTGCACTGCGGCCCGGTGAAGCGATGCGCCCTCCCACGACGTCGGCGCTGTGTCGAACTGCGGGTCCACGCGCACCACGGCCAGATCCTGATCGGCGAACTCCTCGATCGAGGCCCCTCCCTCGGTCAGCGCGCGCACCGACGATTCGTAGGCGGCAAACTCATCGCCCCACAGCGATTCGAATCCTTCGGGATGGGCGGCGAGATCGAAGAGCACGTCCAGCGCCCGCTGGGCCAGGACCCCGCAGTAGGCGAAGGCGTCCGCCGGTCGCGCTGACGGCGCCACCGTGCAACCGCTTCCGCGTTCGCTGTCGTCCAGCGCATTCAGGGCGAAGGCGACGAGGGCGGCGGAGTGGTCGGTCACGACATCGAAGTCGCCCACCCGGGCCGCCTCCACCAGCAGCGGCCCGTGCTCGGCGTCGAGCCCATCGAGCACCAAAAGCGCCAGGGCCACCAGGCCGTCGGCGTCATAGTGATCGATCGACGCCACCCGAGGCTCGGCGGGGATGGCGTGGCGATGGGCGAGAGCGTTTCGGGCGATTTCGGCCGAGAGATCGGCGGCGAAGGCCGGCGGTGTCGGTGTGCCCGGCCAATGAGAAAGGGTGTAGGCGGTCCCCGGTCGCTGCGCCCCGTCCACGATCACGTGGGCCTCGCCGGCCAGGAGATGGGCCGGAACATACCGGAAGGGCGGCCCCGTCGGCCGCCGATCTCTATGGAGCCGGCGTATCAAAGTCTCTCGCCACTGAAGCGGGAACGGCTAACTCGACTCGTTGGGCAGGTCGTCGATGCGACGAGCCAGCTCCAGGTCGGCTTGGGTGAGACCACCCTCGGAGTGTGAGGTCAGGCGCAGCGTCACCCGGTTCCAACGGATATCGATGTCGGGATGGTGGTCCACCTTTTCGGCCAGAGCTCCCACGGCGTTCACGTAGGCCAGGGCGTCGGAAAAGACGTGGCCGGTGTGGACCTTCACCAGCTCGGCGCCTTCGCGCGTCCACTTCATACCCTGTGATAAAGCGGCGTCCACGGTGCTCGGATCAAGAACGGCCATGCCGTCAGGCTAACGGCCGGCGGCGGCGCGGACAGACCCGAGAAAGGGTCAGGGGTGGATCATCTCCTCGGGTCGGACGGCGCGGTCGAATTCCTCGCCGGACAGATACCCGAGAGCCACGCACGCCTCGCGCAACGTGGTCCCCTCGGAATGGGCCTTCTTGGCCACCTGAGCCGCCTTGTCGTACCCGATCAGGGGATTGAGAGCGGTGACGAGCATGAGCGACGTGTCGAGGTGTTGCTTGATCCGGACGCGGTCGGGCTCGAGGCCCTCGACGGCGAACTCCCGGAAGGTACCGCAGGCGTCGGTGAGCAGTCGGATCGAGTGCAGGACGTTGTGGATGATGACGGGCTTGCACACGTTCAGCTCGAGGTTTCCCCGGCTGCCCGCCACGGCTACGGCGCCGTCGTTCCCCATCACCTGGATGCAGACCATGATCAGGGCCTCGCACTGCGTCGGGTTGACCTTCCCCGGCATGATGCTCGAACCCGGCTCGTTGGGCGGGAGGACGAGCTCGGACAACCCGGCGCGCGGTCCCGAACCGAGCCACCGGATGTCGTCGGCGATCTTGGTGAGCGACACGGCCAGTGTCCGCAGCGCCCCACTGGCGTGAACCAGGGCATCGTGGGCGGCCAGGGCGCTGAACTTGTTCGGCGCCGAGACGAAGGGCAAACCGGTAAGGGCGGCGATGTGGGCGGCGGCGCGGTCTCCGAATTCCGGATGGGCGTTGAGTCCGGTGCCTACGGCCGTGCCCCCGAGGGCCAGCTCGAAGAGATCGGAGAGACAGGCGTCCAGACGGGTCAGATCGGCATCGAGCTGTGCCACATAGCCGGAGAATTCCTGACCGAGGGTGAGAGGGACGGCATCCATCAGGTGGGTCCGGCCGATCTTCACGATGTCGGAGAAATCGTTCGCCTTGGCCGCCAGTGCATCACGCAAGGCCCGGACCGACGGCAGCAGGGCGTGGACCAACTGCTCCGCGGCGGCGATGTGCATGGCCGTCGGGAAGGTGTCATTCGACGACTGCGACATGTTCACGTCGTCATTGGGATGGACCGGCGTCTTCGATCCCATCTCCCCTCCAGCCAGTTGAATGGCCCGGTTGGAGATGACCTCGTTGGCATTCATGTTGGTCTGGGTGCCGCTGCCGGTCTGCCAGATGCGCAAAGGAAAATGGTCGTCGAGAGCGCCCGAGGTGACCTCTCTGGCCGCTTGGATGATGAGGTCCGCCACCGATTGGTCGAGCTTGCCCAGGTCGGCGTTGGTGGCCGCCGAGGCTTCCTTCAAGATGCCGAAGGCGCGCAGCAGCGGTCGCGGCATGACGTCGTCGCCGATGGGAAAGTGCACGAGGGACCGCGCCGTCTGGGCCCCCCAATAGCGGTCTGTGGGAACCTCGATCGGGCCCATCGAGTCTGTCTCTATGCGCGTGGCGGCCACCGGGTTGCCTTTCTTCTCTTGCGGGAGCTTCTCTTCTGGGGGATCCGGGGGGCCCAAGTACGGCCGACCGGCTAGCTACGAATTCTCCGAATTGGCGTGCCCGACGTTATCGCCACTCCACATGGGCCCTGATGGCCTGGCCGTCGTCGGTCAGCCAACTCTTACCCCGGGCGAACTCGAGCATGGCGGCGAAGTCCGCCTCCCAGCTCGGGCCAACGGCCCCCGAGGCCAGCCGGCGCACGGCGTCCACGTCCATCAGGACCTCGTCTCCTTCGCTCCGGCCGACGCCGGCCCCGATGAGCACCTTGTCGAGGGCGTCGTTGTCGGCGGTGCCCGTGACGACACGTCGAATCGTTGACAGTCCCCCGGCTCGGTCAGCGCCACGTTCGATGTCGCCAGATCGACGGTCACATGCATGGGCCACCCTGGATCATCGGCCGCCCGCCGGTCATCGGATCATCCTGAACGATCGGCCGCTCGCCGGTCACCGGACCA
>DATCEZ010000052.1:0-2408 GCA_036509775.1 Acidimicrobiales bacterium | reverse complement strand
GACGAGCTCCGCCTCGGCCTGCGCCATCACCCACCGGAGCCCGTCGCTCCCGGAGCCCTCTCGGGCCAGCACGATGCCAGCCCGAAGAGCGGAAGAAGGGGCGCCCACACCCTCTATCCTTCCCGACGTGGCCGGGCGATTGTCCTCGCCGCAAAAGGCCAACTCTCTCCCGTGTTCACACCCGTCCCCCCCGACATCGACTTCGTCGCCCTCGAGCAGGCCGAACTGGCCCGCTGGGCGTCCCAGCGCGTCTTCGAGCGCTCCATCGAGCAGCGCCAGGGGGCCGAACCGTGGGTCTTCTACGAGGGCCCGCCGACCGCCAATGGTATGCCCGGCCTGCACCACGCCTGGGCCCGGGTTTACAAGGACCTCTTCTGCCGCTTCCGCACCATGGACGGGGCCTATGTGGCTCGCCGGGCCGGCTGGGACACCCACGGGCTGCCCGTCGAGGTGGAGGTCGAGAAGAAGCTCGGCATCACCGGCAAGGAGCAGATTGAGTCACAGGTCGGCATCGCCGAGTTCACCCGGCTGTGCCGTGAGTCCGTCTACTCCTACGTCGACGAGTTCGCCCGCCTGACGACGCGCATCGGCTACTGGGTCGACATGGACGCGGCCTACTGGACGTTGAGCCCGTCGTACATTGAGTCGGTCTGGTGGCACCTCCAGCAGCTCTTCGACCAGGGCCTGCTGTACGAGGACCTCAAGGTCGTGCCGTACTGCCCGCGTTGTGGCACGGCGCTGTCGAGCCACGAACTGGGCCAGCCCGACGTTTACCGCGACGAGGAGGATGAGTCGGCCTACGTGCGCTTCCGTCTGGTCGATGGTGACGGTGCGATCGCCGCCGTATTGGGCGAGGGGACCGGAGCAGAGTGGCTGGGCGTGTGGACCACCACGCCGTGGACGCTGCTGTCGAACACGGGCGTCGCCGTGAACCCCGAGTTGGTCTACGCCGTGGTGGACGGGGTCGTGATGGCCGACGATCTGGTCGACGCGGTCATGGGGGAGGGGGCCTCGGCGCGTGTGACGACCCGGGTGCCCGGCTCGGCGCTGGTCGGGCTCCGCTATGAGCGACCGTTCGACGACGTGGACGTGCCGCACGGCGCCGATGGGTGGCGGGTGGTGCCGGCGTCGTATGTCACGACCGAGGAAGGGACGGGGCTGGTGCACTTGGCCCCGGCCTTCGGTGAGATCGACCGCCAGATCGGCCGGGAGAACGGTCTGCCCTCGCTGAACCCGGTCGGTCCCGATGGCGCCTTCACCGACGCGGTGGAGTGGCTGGCCGGGCGCCAGGTGCGCGATGCCAACCACGACATCAACGACCGGTTGGAGTCGGAGGGGCTGCTGCTGCGCCGCTTCCCCTACGTCCACTCGTACCCGCACTGCTGGCGCTGCCGCACGCCGCTGATCTACTGGGGCAAGCCGAGCTGGTACATCGCCACGTCCACCAGGAAGGCGGATCTCCTGGCGGCCAACCAGACCGTCGATTGGCATCCGGCGCATATTAAGGACGGGCGCTTCGGCGAATGGCTCGAGAACAACGTCGACTGGGCCCTGTCGCGTGACCGCTACTGGGGCACGCCGCTGCCGATCTGGCGCTGCGGGCGGGGGCACGTGCGCTGTGTGGGCTCTCTGTCGGAGCTGTCGGATCTGTGCGGGCGCGACGTGACGGGGATCGACCCGCACCGGCCGACCATCGACGACGTTGTGTTTGCCTGTGGGACGTGCGCGTCCGACGTGGGCGCGGTCGACGAGGTCGACGAGCTGGCCGTGTGCCGCCGGGTCGAACCGGTCATCGACGCCTGGTTCGACTCCGGCTCCATGCCGGCGGCCCAGGTGGGCTACCCCCATGCTGCTGGGTCCGCCGAGGCCTTCACCTTCCCGGCGGACTTCATCTCCGAGGCCATCGACCAGACGCGCGGCTGGTTCTACTCGCTGCTAGCCATCAACACGCTGGTCTTCGGCAAGAGCCCCTACCGCCACGTCGTGTGCCTGGGCCACATTGTGGACGCCGACGGCCGCAAAATGTCGAAGTCGCTCGGCAACATCATCGACCCCTGGTCGATCCTCGACACGCGGGGCGCAGACGCCATGCGCTGGTGGATGTTCTCGCAGGGCTCGCCCTGGACGCCGACGCGGGCGACGCTCGCGGCCATCGACACAGCCATGCGCGACATGCTGCTCACGCTGTGGAACACGTTCAGCTTCTTCACGACGTACGCCTCGCTGAACGGGTTCGATCCTGCTGATGCGGCGATCCCGGCAGCGGGGGACCGTGGGCCGCTGGACCGCTGGGCTCTGTCCCGGCTGGCCAACACGACGGCGACGGTGACCGACGCGCTGACTGCGTACGAGCCCCTGGTGGCGGCCACCGCTGTGGCCGACCTCGTCGACGACGTGTCCAACTGGTA
>DATCEZ010000051.1:0-5511 GCA_036509775.1 Acidimicrobiales bacterium | reverse complement strand
GCACCGGGGAACAGCGAGGCCGTGTGCCCGTCGGGCCCCATCCCCAGGTGGATCACGTCGATGCCGGGGCCGGTCACCAGGTCCGCCATCACGCGCTGGTAGGCCTCCACGCACTCGTCCACCGGGCCGACCGTCGGCATGGGGGAGAAGGACCCGACCCCACCCACCCGGTCCATGAGGGCCTCGCGGATGAGGCGCTGGTTGGCGTCCTGATCATCGGGGGGCACGACGCGCTCGTCCCCGACGAAAATGTCCACCACGCCCCAGTCGATGCCGTCGGACGTGGCCAGCACCTCGTAGCAGGCCTGCGCCGTCGGGCCGCCCGACAGCACGAGCGCGAAGCGCGGGCCCGTGCGCGCCGCGAAGGCGTCGCGCACGGCGTCGCTGAAGGCGCTGGCGATGTCGTCGACCGGAGTGAGCATGGCGATCGGCGCTACGGCGCCGGGGTCTCGGTCTCCAGGCCCTGCTTGCCCGATTCGAGCGTCACGGCGTGGCCGCCGAACTGGTTCCGCAGCGCGGAGAGCATCTTGAGTTGGAGCGAGTCGGGCTCCTGGGAGGCGAAGCGGGTGAAGAGCGAGGTGGCGATCACCGGTGCCGGCACGCCGCGGTCGATGGCCTCCTGCGCCGTCCAGCGGCCTTCGCCCGAGTCGACCACCACGCCCTTAATGTCGTCGAAGCCCGCCCCGGGCCGGAGCGCCCGCTCGGCCAGATCCAACAGCCAGCTGCGCACCACCGAGCCGTAGCGCCAGATGGAGGCGATTTCGTGCAGGTCGAGGTCGAACTCGTCGGCCTTGCCCATGATTTCGAAGCCCTCGGCGTAGGCCTGCATGAGCCCGTACTCCACGCCGTTGTGCACCATTTTCACGAAGTGGCCCGCACCGACGGGACCCACGTGGGCGTAGCCGCCCTCGGGCGCCAGGGTCAGCAGCGCCGGCTCCACCACCGCCACCGCCTCCTTGGTGCCGCCGACCATGAGGCAGTAGCCCTCGGTCAGGCCCCAGACGCCGCCGGACGTCCCGGCGTCGACGAAGCCGACGCCGGTGCTCTCGAGCTTCTCGGCCAGCGCCTTCCACTCCTTGTAATTGGAGTTGCCGCCGTCGATGATGACGTCGCCCTTGGCGAACTTGCCGGCAAGCTCCTCGACGGTGGAGTCGGTGATGTGGCCGGCCGGCAGCATCACCCAGACCGCCTTGGGGGAGTCGAGCTTCGAAATCAGGTCGTCCAGGCTGCTCGAGGGCTCCGCGCCTTTGGCCGCCGCCGCCTGCACCGCGTCGGCGCTCAGGTCGTAGGCCACCACCTCGTGCCCGCCCTTGAGCAGGCGCTCGGTCATGTTGGCGCCCATCTTGCCCAGTCCGATCATGCCGATCTTCATGCGCGCTCCTCTCGGTTGTGCCGCCGGCTCAGAAGGTAGCGGCTTTGTCGGTCAGCGATTGCAAAAGCTCGTCGAACGACTTGGCGAACGAGGTCACGCCTTCGTCCTCGAGGGTCTGCTCCACATCGAGCATGTCGACGCCGGCGTCGCCCAGACGTGACAACGCAGCGGCGGCCTCGTCGGGGTCGGCGTCCGCCGTGCGCTTCAGCGTCCCGTGGTCCTCGAAGGCGCGCAGCGTCGGCTCGGGCATGGTGTTGACCGTGGCCGGCGCAATGAGGCTGTCCACGTAGAGCAGGTCCGGGTAGCTCGGGTTCTTGGTCGAGGTCGAGGCCCACAGCGGCCGCTGCACGCGGGCACCCTTGTCGCGCAGCGCCTCCCAGCGCTCGCCGGCGAAGGTGCGGTGGAAGTGTTGGTAGGCGGTCTGCGCCTGGGCCACCGCGGCGGTGCCGCGCAGACCGAGAATGGCGGCGTCACCCTTGTCGCCGCCGGCCAGGGTCTCCAGGCGGCGGTCGACCTCGGTGTCGACCCGGCTGACGAAGAAGGACGCCACGCTGGCCACCTTGGGCAGCTCGTCCGCCCGGCCGGCGGCCACCAGCGCCTCGAGGCCGCGCAGGTAGGCCTCCATCACTTCGTCGTAGCGGTCGAGGCCGAAAATCAGCGTCACGTTGATGCTGTGGCCCTCGCCGATCAGCGTCTCAATGGCGGGAACGCCCTCCTTGGTGGCCGGCACCTTGACGAACAGGTTGGGCTGATCGATACGCGCGTGCAGATCGCGCGCCGCCTTGAGCGTGCCCTCTGTGTCGTGCGCCAGCGCGGGCGAGACCTCGAGGGAGACGTAGCCGTCCTCGCGGTCGCTCTCGTCGTAGAGGGGCCGCAGCATGCCCAGGGCGGTCTCGATGTCCGTGATGGCCATCTCCCAGTAGGCGCCGTCGATCGTGTGGTCCTTCATCAGCGAACGGAACTGGTCGTCGTAGGTGTCCTGGCCACTCATGGCCTTGGCGAAGATGGTCGGGTTGGACGTGATGCCGCGCACGCCCAGCGTGAGCAGCTCGGCCAGCTGGCCACCCTCGAGCCAGTCGCGGCGGAGGTTGTCGAGCCAGGCACTCTGGCCCCCAATTTCGTAGAGGTCCTGCAGTCGGCTCATAGGTACAGCTCCCTTCGTCGCGATGCGTGTGGCAGGCGGCGCGCCGCCGGCCCGGTCAGTCGCCGGTGGCGCCCAGGAGGGCCCGGGCCCGCTCCACCATGTGCTCGGCGGTGATCCCGAACTTCTCCATGACGAGCGCGCCCGGGGCCGACGCACCGAAGTGGTCGAACCCGATGGCGTCGTCGGCGTAACGGTCCCAGCCGAAGGTGGCACCGGCCTCAATGCTGAGCACGGGCACGCCGGGCGGGAAGACGCCGGCCCGGTAGTCGTCGGGCTGGCGCTCGAAGTGGTCCCAGGACGGGAACGACACGACCTGGGCCGCTACGCCCGATCCGGCCAGGGTCGCCGCCGCGGCCACCGCGTGCTGCACCTCGCTGCCGGTGCCGACCAGGACGATCTGGGGCGGGCCGTCGCTGTCGACGAGGACGTAGGCCCCCCGTTGCACGCCGGCAGCTGCCCGCTCGGCCGTGGCCGCCAGCACGGGGACGTCCTGACGGGTCAGCACCAGGCCGACCGGCCCGTCGGCCTCGACGGCCAGCCGCCAGGCCTGCGCCGTCTCGTTGGCGTCGGCCGGACGCACGAGGCTCATGCCGGGCATGGCCCGTAGCGAAGCGAGGTGTTCCACCGGCTGGTGGGTCGGCCCGTCCTCGCCCAGCCCGACGGAGTCGTGCGTCCACGAGTAGATGACGTGGGTCCCGGTCAACGAGGCCAGGCGGACCGAGGGGCGCATGTAGTCGGAGAAGCAGAAGAAAGTCCCGCCGACCGGGAGCACGCCCCGGTGCTGGGCCATGCCGTTCATGGCCGAGCCCATCCCGTGCTCGCGGATCCCGTAGTGGACCTGCGTCCCGCCGGGCGTCTCGCGGGACTGGATGTCCGCGCCCTTGACCTTCACCCCGTTGTTGCCGGTCAGGTCGGCCGAGCCCGCGAGCAGGCCCGGCAGCTTGGCCACCGTGGCGTCGATGCACTTGTTGATGGCGTGGCGGGTGGCCAGCTGCGTGCCGGCCTCGAAGGCGGGCAGGTCGTCGGCCCAGCCGGGCAGTCCGTGGCCGGCCTGCGCGGCCTGCCAGGCGGCCCGGTCGCCCTGCCAGGCCTCGAAGCGTTCGGTCCACGCCGCATGGCGCTCCGCCCCCCGGCTGATCTGCTGGCCGTAGAAGTCGCGCACCTCGTCGGGCACCCAGAAGGTCTGATCGGTCGGCAGGCCCAGGATCTCCTTGGTCACTTTGATCTCCTCGGCGCCGAAGGGCGAGCCGTGGGCCCCGGCCGTGTCCGTCAGCTTGGGGGAGGGCCAGCCGATGTGGCTCCGCAGCACCAGGAGGGTCGGCTTGGCATCCGGTCCGTCCGCCGCTACGTCGAGAGCCTCGCGGATGGCGGCTTCCAGCCCGTCGACGTCGTTGGCCATCTCACCGAGGTTGCGCACACGCCAGCCGTACGCCTCGAAGCGCTCGGGCACGTTGTCGTTGTAGGCCAGCTCGGTCGGACCGTCGATGGTGATGTGGTTGTCGTCGTAGAAAGCGAGCAGCCGGCCCAGGCCCAGGTGCCCGGCCAGCGAGGCCGCCTCGTGCGACACGCCCTCCATGAAGCAGCCGTCCCCGGCGATCACATAGGTGCGGTGGTCGCACACGTCGCTGCCGAAGGTGGTCCGCAGCCAGCGCTCGGCAATCGCCATGCCCACCGCGTCGCCAACGCCCTGGCCGAGAGGCCCGGTCGTGACGTCGATGCCCGCGGTGTGGCCGGCCTCGGGGTGCCCCGGCGTCCGGCTCTCCCACTGGCGGAACTGGCGCAGGTCCTCCAATGACAGGTCGTACCCGGTCAGGTGCAGCATGGCGTACTGGAGGATGCAAGCGTGCCCGTTGGAGAGCACGAAACGGTCGTGGTCCGGCCACTCGGGATCACGCGGGTCGTAGTTCATGATCCGGGTCCACAGCACATGGGCCAGCGGGGCCAGCGCCATGGCGGTGCCCGAGTGCCCGGAGTTGGCCTGCTCCGGCGCGTCCATGGCGATGCCGCGGATCACGTTGATGCCGAGCTCCACCAACCTGGGGTCCTGCACGACCGGTGTCTGCAACGCCATGCCCAAACCCTAACCGTCCCTCTCCGTCGGCCGTGAGGCCGTCACCTACTCTTCACGTTCATGGCTTCCCGCATGCAGGTGCCGCCAAACAGCGACTTGACCCTGGGTATGACATGCGTCGACAAGGCCACACCGGGCCGCTGCGTCTGGCGCATGCGGGCGGACGAGCGCTTCGCCAACCCGGCCGGCATCATGCAAGGGGGCTTTCTGGGTGCCTTCGCCGACTCGTCCATGGGGGCCGCCGCGGTCACCTGGGTCCAAGAGCGCCGGGTCTTCTGCTCCAACGCCGAAATGAAGATCAGCTTCCTGGCGGCCGTGCCACCCGGCGCCGAGCTGACCTGCACCGCCGAAGTGGTCTCCGGCGGGCGCCGCGTGTCCTTCGTGGAGGCCAGCGTCACCGCCCGTGTCGACAACCAGGGGGAGGGGAGGCTGGTCGCCCGGGCTACGTCCACCTATATCTACAAAGACCGCGACTGAGACGCCCGCCCGGGGCGGTGTTTGCATACGACCGGCTCAGAGACCAGGATTATGCGTTCATGGCACCCTCGTCGGACAACGGCAGTCACGGACTGCGCAACGCGGGAGACGACGCCTTCCAGCTCACGGTGGACTACCTCAAGCAGGAGGTGGTCGAGCCGCTGCGGGGTCTGGGGCGCTTCCTCTACATGGGGATCGCCGGGTCGTTCTTCTTGGCCTTCGGCCTACTGCTCATTCTGCTCGGGGTGCTGCGCCTGCTGCAGACCGAGACCGGCTCGGCCCTCACGGGCGACTGGTCGTGGGTGCCCTACGCGGCCACCGTCGTGCTCGGCATCGCCGTGATCGCCGTGGCCGCCCTGCGCATTCAGGCGGGACCGGGTCAGGCCAAGCTGCCCGAGGTCATCGCCCGGCGCGAAGCAAGAGAGATCGAAGGACAGAAGGGAGCGA
>DATCEZ010000050.1:0-16135 GCA_036509775.1 Acidimicrobiales bacterium | reverse complement strand
ACCCTGGTGCAGCTCGACAACCCGACCTCGAACGCCCTGACAAGGGAGCGCCTGGGCTGGGAACCGGTGGAGCCGGGCCTGCTGGCCGACCTCGACGAGGGTCACTACTTCGCCTGAACCGTTCGCCTGCGGGTCATCGGCTTCCCGTGCGCCTCCGGGCTCGTCCGGCCCGTCTCGTAGAATCACTGCCCGGCGCTGGAGCCTGCAACCAGGTTCCCGTGCCCGCGGCGTACGTGAAGGGACGGAATGAAGATCGCGATTGTCGGAACGGGAGCAATGGGCTCGGTGTACGCCAGCCACTTCGGCAAGGCGGGGCACGAGGTCTGGGCCATCGACACCTGGCAGGAGCACATCGCCGCCATTGCCGGTTCGGGCCTGGCCGTGTCGGGGGCCAGCGGCAGCTTCGTCGTCGACAACCTGCAGGTCGGGCGCGTCCCCGCTGACGCCGGGAGCTGCGACGTCTGGGTCATCGCCACCAAGGCGGCTGACGTCGACGTGGCGGCCGCGGCCGTGGCGCCCTTGCTGCGGCCCGACGACGTGGTCATGGCCTTCCAGAACGGGCTGGGCGCCGGCGAGCGTGTGGCACGGCGGATCCCCGAGGGCCACATCGTCATCGGCATCGCAGAAGGCTTCGGATCCTCTGTTCCCGAGCCGGGCCGCGTGCACCACGAAGGCATGCGGCTCATCCGCATCGGCGAAATGAACGGCGGCCTGACTGAGCGCGTGCAGGGCATTGAGCAGGCCTGGCGCGACGCCGGCTTCAACGTCCAGGCCTTCGCCGACGTGCACCGCATGATCTGGGAGAAGTTCCTCTGCAACGTCACCCTCAGCGCGCCGTGCGCCGTGTTCGACGTCACGATCGGCGAGCTGATGTCGAATCCTGAGACGTGGGAAGTGGCGCTCGGCTGCACCGCCGAGGCCTACCGACTCGGCCTCGCCAAGGGAGTGCAGTTCCCATTTGACGATCCGCTGCAGTACGTGACCGACTTCGCCGCCACCATTCCGAACTCCAGCCCGTCCATGCGACTGGACCAGCTCGCCCGCCGGCGTTCGGAGGTCGACGTCATCAACGGGCAGGTGGTCACGCTGAGCCGTGAGCTCGGGCTCGAGGCGCCCTACAACGAGACCTTGTGCGCCGTCCTTCGTCGCCGCGAGGCGTTGTTCGACTGAAATCGGGCCTGCCGCTCACGGATGGACCGGCAGCGATAGCCTCTGCTGGCGCGCTGCTCGACACGGCGTGCCCGGGGGTTGGCGATGCGAGTGTGGGGCAAAAAAGGGAGACGGGCACGCCTACCCGGCGCGCTGGGTGCGTTCACCGTGCTGCTGAGCACGGCAGGCCTGGGCGTGGCGGCTCCGGCGGGCGCCGCCAGCGCCCCGACACCCGTCAGCCAGGCCAGTACGAGCGCGCGGGGCGTCTCGGCCGCAGCAATCAATGTGGTGTTCCCGGTCATCTCGTTCAGCAGCATTGAGGGCCAGTTCGAGATTGAGTCCGACGCCGAATACGGCGAGCAGACCAAGGCCATCCATCTCTTCGTGAACCAGATCAACGATGCCGGCGGCATCGACGGCCGCAAGATCAATCCGATGATCGTGAGCTTCGACCCGACGAACCCCGACGAGGAGCTTTCGCTGTGCAAGCAGTGGACGCAGGGCAACCCGCCCGTCTTCGCCGTCCTCGACGGGCTCGGCACCTTCGAGGGGGTCAATCAGCTCTGCGTGACGAGCCAGGGCCACACGCCGATGCTCTCCCAGTGGTCGACCACGACCAACTGGACGGACTTGGGCGCGCCGTACCTGTGGTGGACGGGCGCGGACGACGCAGCCATCCTGGCCGCCACCGTGGATTGGGGCCTGAGCTCGGGTCGGCTCGGGCACGGAACGAAGGTGGGCGTCGTCGTCTCCGACGAGGTGAGCGACCAGGACGCGCTGCACTCGTACCTCCTTCCTGATCTCAAGAAGATCGGCGTCGACCCCCAGGTGGTGACGATCACGGCGGACGTGGGGGAGACGGCGACCACCGACTCCGACGCCACGCTGGCGGTCGAACGGCTCAAGGCGGCCGGCGTCCAATCGGTCATTCCCCTCCTGCCGGAGAACGCGTTCACCCCGTACATCGGGTCCGAGACGTCGCAGGACTACTACCCCAAGCTGCTCCTCAGCGACTACCAGTCCGAAATAGAGGTGGCGCTCGGGCTGATCCCGATTCCCTACGAGAAGGCGCTCAACGGCCAGGAGGGCGTGACGGCCGAGACGCTCGGCGGCATCGACCTGCCCGTCCCCGAGTCGCAGGGCGGCTACGACCCGGGCGTGCGCAGCTGTTGGACCGTGTGGCACAAGGCCTACCCGAAGAAGCCGAAGGGCAACATCAACGACGATATTGAGGAGCAGGGCCCGGTGCAAGGTTGGTGCCAGGAGATCCGCCTGTTCGCCAAGGCGGCCACCATGGCCGGCAAGAACCTCAATCGCCGGACCTTCGTGGAGGCGATGTCGCACATCACGAACTTCCCGGGCGGTTACTCACCGGTGCTCAGCTACGGTCCCGACAAGTTCTCCGGGCCGACGCAGTACCAGGTGGTCGAGGTCCACGACAACCACCCGCCCACAACCCAGTGCAAGCGAGGCCCACTTCGGGCGCCGGCGGCAGGTGTCTGTTGGGTCACGGTGCAGAAGTGGAAGCCCCTGCCGTAACGGGCGAAACGATCTTCCCGGTGGCGGGGTCGATGACCACGTGCGTCGGCAGGGCGACACTGCTCCAGATGACCGCGCCGTTCGCGGGGTCGAGGACCACCACCCGCGCCGGGAACGTGGCCGGCGTCGTCACCGGACCTCGACTCTGATTGGTCGGGGCGAGCGTGGCGCCCCATCCCATGAGGACGACGGCCACCACGACGGTCGCCAGAAGGGCAGTCCGCCTTCTCACGGTGTGGCGCGTTCGACCCTGTACGCCGTCGTTGGTTCCGCAAAACCCTTCAACGTGAGGGGTGGCAGTGCCGCGAAGCGGAAGTCTTCCGCGGCAGCGCGCACCTGTTCGGAGACCAGGGCCGTCGAGGGCCCGGCCGCACCGACGAGCCGCGCCGCCAGGTTGACGTCGGGGCCGTAGAGGTCACCGAACACCGAGGCCATCTCGCCGGTGGCCAGCCCGACCCGGACCGGGGGGAGTGTTCCGCCGGCAGCGTCGATCAGTTCGAGGGCGATCCGGCACGCGTCCGCGGCGTCCTCGGTGACGAACATCGCCTCGTCACCGATGGTCTTGACGATCTGCCCGCCACCCTCAGCGACAATCTCGGAGGTCCGCAGGTCGAACTCGACCAGGACGTGGGTGAGCTCGCGCAGCGACAGCGACGCCGTTGCTGTCGTGTACCCCACCAAGTCGACGAAGCCCACGGTTCGTTGCACCGTCACGACGGAGCGTTCCGGATCTGTGCTCCACATCCGCTCGGCCACGGCCACGATCTGGCGGCGGAGCGCGGCGTCGAGCGTCGCCACGAAACTCGGCAGCAGGGTCTCCGTCAGCTCGGAATACTCCTTGACGACGTCGACGTAGGGCCGCCCGGCGGCGCGCCGCGGCAGCTCGACCTGTAGGCGGAAGACGCCGACCAGGGTTTCGGCCAACCGCGCCATCGCATTGCCGGTGACCCGGGCCAGCTGCAGGGTGGCCTCGTCACCGAGCAGGTCGTTGTGCGCGCCGGCGAGCAGCCGGATGCTCGCCGCTTCGTCCGCCGTCACATGGAAGTCCGGATCGGTCGGCAGTCCGGCCGCCGTCATCAGTCGCAGCGTCGTCGGCCAATCGATGCCCGCCGAGGCCGCCACCTCGCGCAGGGGGAGTGCTCCGCGCGGACGCAGGGTCAGATCGAGAGCCAGCTCTCCGAGGTTGTGCGCCTGCGCCACTTGCGCCGGGGTGGCTCCGCGGCTCATGGCGAAGCGGATCAGCTCGCGCTGATCGGCATCGTCCTGCGCATCAGGATCGAGCTGCCCGAGCCACGCCGGGTCGTCCCTGTCACGGTGCGGGGGATCCTCGGCCACGGCACCAGCTTGCCCGATCGGAGGGGTCAGGCCCGGGTGGGTTTGACGGCCAGCTTCTCGTGCCGAATCGTGGCCCACCGCAACTTGACCAGGAGCAAAATGGCCCACCAGCCGGGGTCGACCTCGCCCTTGGCCATCGACATCCGGCTCGAGGTCGTGAGGGCGTGGTGGTTGTTGTGGAGCCCCTCGCCGGCCACCAGCCAGGCCAGCCACTGGTTGTTCGTGGCCAGGTTGTCATGGGGACGCTTCCCCCATTTGTGGCCGATGCCGTTGATGGCGCCGCCGCCCAGCAGGTAGGCGGAGGCGTGGACGGCCCCCGCAATCAGGGCGATCTGCCATCCGAAGACGACGATCAGGATCGCCACGCCGAGGGCGAGGCCCAGCAGGGCGTGATTGAACACCACCTTGTCCCAGCGGTCTTCGGGCAGGTCCTTGGCGTAGCGATCCACCTGCTCGGCGTTCTTGGAGACCCTGCGGTAGAGCACGGCGTTGCCGAACTGGACCAAGGAGTAGCCGAAGATCACCGGCGAGTGCGGGTCGCCCTCCTTGTCCGTGTGGGCGTGGTGCTTACGGTGCACCGCCACCCATTGGCGGGGTCGTGTCCCCGTCGACATCCAGATGATGAAGCGGCACGCGAAGGCGACGGGTGGCCGTAGCGTGATCGCCTTGTGGGCCATGGCCCGGTGCAGGTACACCGTCGTGACGACGAAAGAGATCTGGACAGTCACCAGTCCGATCAGAACGGCCTCGAGGACCGCGACCACTGGCACGCCCGTGACACTAGCGCAGGCGAGGGCCCCCAAGACTGCGCGCGCTGCCCGGAGCAAGCGCCCCAGGCGGCCTGCAACCCGGTGTGCCCAACCGATCCGCGCCACAATGTGCGGCTTCTGGCGACCATTCGAGACGAGGTGTCCTTCCATGAGCTTCACGCCCTACGACCGGCCGGTCCGTGCCGCCTTCATCGGCCTCGGGCGCATTTACGACCTGAACATGCGGGCCTACGTCGACAACCCCGACGTCGAGGTCGTGGCCCTGGTCGATCCGAGCGAGGAGCGCCGGGTCGAGCGCGCCGCGGACTGGCCGGGTGTGGCGACCTTCGCCTCCGCTGCCGAGCTGGCCGCCAGCGGCCTGGAAGTCGACGCGGTGGAAGCGCTGCTGCCTATTCCGCTGCACGAAGAGGGCGTCATTGAGCTCCTTGGTTACGGCTGGCATGTCAACCTGCAGAAGCCGATGGCCAACGACCTGGCCTCCGCCCAGCGGATGGTCGACGCCGCGGTCGCCAACGATCGCCTGTTCCGGGTCATGGAGAACTACATCTTCTACGAGCCCCTGGTGAAGCTGAAGGCGCTGGCCACGTCAGGTGAACTGGGCGACATCAGCGGGTACCACATGAAGATGGTGGGCAGCGGGCGTGGCGGCTGGGACGTGCCGATGAGCAGTTACGAGTACCAGTTCCAACAGATGAAGCGGGGCCGCGGCGTCCTCGTGTTCGACGACGGGTGGCACAAGTTGGCCACGGCCATCTGGCTCTTCGGTCCCATCCATGAGGTGCGGGCCTGGGTGGGCGGCACGGAGGTGTTCCCCGGGATTGAGGTCGACGCGCCGACGATGATCGCCTGGCAGCATGAAAACGGCATCCGCGGCGTGTGGGACATCACCCTGGCTCCGGACATGTACCTGCGGTCGGACTACTACACGAACGACGAGCGCTGGGAGATCACCGGCCGCTCCGGCTACGCCCGGGTCAACCGCTGCACAGGCAGCGGCATTCAGCAGCCGAGCCTCGAGGTCTACCTCGACGGCGAAATGCGCTCGTACCACGCGCTCGACGACGACTGGGGGAGCAGCTTCCGCGATTCGGGCCGGCACTGGCTGCGCTGGCTCCACACCGGGAAGGGGCCCATGCTCTGGAGCGCCGTGGAGGCTATGGACGTCCTGCGGTTCGCGCTCGCTGTCTACGCCAGCAGCGAGGCGGGCGGAACCGGGGTGAACCCGGCTTCGGTCTCGTAGCGTCAGGGTGCTCCGAGCGGTACCGTCTTTTCCGTGGTCCGTAAGGAGCCCGCAGCCAGTCTCGGCCGACGCATCGGGGCCTTGGCCCTGACGGTGGTCTTGCTCGTGGGGACGCTGGTTGTCGGATGGCTCGTCTGGAGCGTTTTCGAATGGCGCCATGGGCGCACGCCGAGTTACCGCCTGCTCGGCCTCCACGTGGTGAGAAGAGACGACGGGCAGCCGATCGGTCTCGGGCGTTCGTTCCTGCGCAGCAGCGTCTGCTGCACGTTGCTGGTCGTGCCGACCGTCGTCATCGGTGCCGTCGTCCTGCTCTGCTTCGCGTTCGGGGCCTCCCCGCCCGACGGGCTGTTCCGCCAGCCGCGCAACGCGCCATGGGACGCGCTCACCGCCACGACGGTGCTGGACGAACGGGCCCGCCCAACGGTGCGGCCCGGCCCCGAGTTCCGGCCGCTCGACCCCGTCGATCTGGCCGGCCAGCCCGTGGCCGAGCTGCCACGTGCCAACGGGCACACGCTGAACTGAGCGCCGGGCTCAGCCGGCGGAGTTCCCCCGCCAGCGCCGCTCGAAGGGCAGGCGCCAGCTGCGCGGCGCGATCAACTCGTTGATGGTGGGCGGTCCCCAGCTGCCCTGGGAGTAGCTCTGCACCGGCGGCGGGTCTTCGAGGAGCGGTGTCGAGACCTCCCACAGGCGCTCAATGCCCTCGGCCGTGTTGAACAAGGTGTGGTCACCGATCATGGCGTCGTGGATGAGCCGCTCGTAGGCCTCGAGCACGTCGGCGTCCTGCCCCGTCTCGTGCAGGGCGAACTGCAGGCTCAGCTTCTCGAGCTTCATGCCGGGCCCGGGCTTCTTGCCGTAGAAGGAGAGGGACAGCTTCGACGAGTCGGCCAGGTCGAAGGTGAGGTGGTCCGGCCCCTGCGCGCCGACGCCGGAGTCGGCGGGGAACATGGACTTGGGGGGCTCCCTGAACGCGATGGAGATGATGCGCTCGCCGCCTCCGAGCCGCTTGCCTGTGCGCAGGTAGAAGGGCACGCCGGCCCAGCGCCAGTTGTCGATCTCCACCTTCAGAGCTACGAAGGTCTCGGTGTCGGAATCCTTGGCTACGCCGGGAATGTCGAGGTAGCCCTCGTACTGCCCCCGCACGACCTCGGTGACGTCGACCGGGCGCATGGAGCGGAAGACTTTGTTCTTCTCCTCGTTGATGGGGCCGCCCGAGAGCGCCGTCGGCGGCTCCATGGCCATGAAGCCCAGAATCTGGAAGAGGTGGGTGACCACCATGTCCTTGAACGCTCCGGTCGCCTCGTAGAAGGCGACGCGATCGTCGACGCCCAGCGTCTCGGGCACGTCGATCTGCACGTGGTCGATGTGGTCCCGGTTCCAGATGGGCTCGAAGAGGCCGTTGGCGAAGCGGAAGGCCAGAATGTTCTGGGCCGCCTCCTTGCCCAGGAAGTGGTCGATGCGGAAGATCTGCTCCTCGTCGAAGACCGAGTGCAGCAGGTCGTTGAGCGTCACCGCGCTGGCCAGGTCGGTGCCGAACGGCTTCTCCATGACGATGCGCGACCGCTCGACCAGCTTGGCGTCGGAGATCATCTGGAGCACTGATCGGTCCGCCGCCGGTGGGACGCTCAGGTAGTGCAGCCGCCGCGGCTCGCCGCCGATGTCCTTCTCGGCCCCGGCCACGTGGTCGGACAACGTCTCGGCTCCCGCCGAGGTCGAGCAGAAGCTCAGCCGCTTCTCGAAGTTGGCCCATTGCAGCAGCGAGATCTTGTCGGTCGAGTACTGGTCGACGGCGTGGCGGGCCAGGTGTCGGAACTCCTCGTCGCTCAGGGTGCTCGTCGAGCTCCCGACGATGCGGTAGTCGGGCATCATCCCGTTCACGGCCAGGTGCAGTAGGCCCGGGAGCAGCTTGCGCGCCGCCAGGTCACCGGTGGCGCCGAAGAGGATGATGACGTGCGGTTCGATCTGGTAGCCCGGCCGCGCCGAGTCCACCGTCTCGCTCTGGTCGACGACTTCGGTCACAGCGGCCTCCGCTCGTTGAGTTCAGACACGTTGCCCCCCATGATCTTGGGCACCGATTCGCCGGGGAGCTTCTGCAGCTCGGTCACCCAGTTCGTAGGCTCCGGCAGGCCTTCGATGTGCGGCCAGTCCGATCCGAAAATCACCCGGTCGTCGCCCATGAGGTCCACAATCTCGGCGACATCGTCTTCCCAGAACGGGTTGATCCACACGTTGCGCCGGAAGGTAAGGACAGGGTCTTCGGAGAAGTAGCCCGGCATGCGGCGCGTCGTCGTGCGCAGCTTGGCGAAGAGCGGGGCGAGGTACTCGGAACCGTTCTCGACCGAGGCGACGCGCACGTTGGGGAAGCGGTCGAACAGCTTTTCCAACATGAGCGTGGCCAGGAAATCGTGGGCCGCTCGCTCAATGGCGAACATCTTGATGCTCGGCCTCGACGGGCCGGCGCGGAACGAGGCGGAGAAGCCGTCGGGCGCATAGCCGTTGGAGGAGAGCCCGGCGTCGCCGGCGTGCACCACGACCGTAATGCCGGACTCGTTGACGCGGGCCCAGAACGGGTCGAACACATCGTCGGCGGGGGAGAGCGGGCCACCGACGGTGATCGGGGCGGCGGCGCGCATCACCACGGCGCGGGCATCCTGGTCAAGGGCCCACTCCAGCTCACGCACGGCCTCGTCGACGTCGGCCAACGTGATGTACGGCGCGGCGAAGATGCGGTCCCGGTACGCCATGCCCCAGTCCTCGGCCAGCCAGCGGTTGAAGGCGCGGAACAGGAGGACGACGGCGCCTGGGTCGTGCTTGAGCGACTCCTCGTACAGCATGCCGAGCGTGGGGAAGAGCCAGACCTTGGACAGGTTCTGGGCGTCCATGGTGGCGAGCCGGGCGTCCCGGTCGCGGTATTCGGGGCGGATGGGCTCGGGCTTGCCCATCAGCTCGTGCATGGGCCGGCCGTCGGGGTTGCCGCGGAAGTAGTCGACCAGCGCGCCGGGCGGAGTGATCGGGTTGAACGTCGGGTTGGTGACGGCTCGGCTGACCCGGCCGCCCAGCGAGTGGTAGCGACGGCCGTTGACCTCGACCCACTCGATCACCCGCGGTCCGAGCTTCGGATCGAGGTGGCGGGTGAACGCATCGAGCGCTTCGTAATAGTGGTTGTCCGCGTCGAAGACGGGCGAGTCGACAGCGTGCATGGTCAGCCTTCCGCGAGGGAGCGCAACAGTGCAGACTCTATGGGCTGCGAGTCGGCGGGCCCGCCGACGTGTGGGCGGCGCCGGCCGGGTCGACCGCCCAGGCGGGAGCCTCGCCCCAGCGCTCCCCGTAGACCAGCTCGGGGAGCGGCCGGCGGCGTACCGGCCCGTGATGGCCCTGGGGCCGCCCGAGGGTGATGGTCGCCATGATCTGGACCTCGTCGGGAATGTGCAGCAGTGCCCGCAGCTCGGCGTCGGCCGCGAACTGCCACCCCGTCATGACGCCCCCGAAGCCCAGGGCCCGGGCGGCGAGCAACAGGTTCTGGCAGGCGGGATAGACCGATGCACCGTCGGTGTACGAGTCCACCTGCCGGTAGCGCTGGTAGCAGGCCAGCACGAGGACGGGCACCGACTCGTACGTGTCGACGTAGCGCTGCATGGTCCGAGCCATGCGCGCCTTGGGCGAGTCGGCCTGGGCCCCCGAGCCGGTGTCGTACCCGTCGGCCTCCCGCTTGGCGGCCCAGAACGAACGCGCCCCGACGCCGATCAGCCGCTTGGCCTCCAGCGCCTCCGGCCCGTCGGTGAGCACAATGAAGCGGAAGGGTTGGCGGTTCGACCCGCTGGGGGCCCGGGTGGCCGCGAACAGAATGTCCCGCAGGGCCTCGTCGGGTATGGGCTCGTCGGTGTAGCGCCGGATGGCCCGCGTCGTGAGCAGTCCCTCGTAGAGGGAGACCTCTTCCGGGGAGCCGTCGTGTGGTGTCCCAGCCATGCGGCGACCCTACCCAAGAGGCCGAGGGCGGGCGCCCGTCCGTCAGCTCTGGTTGCCGAGCGGGACGTAGGCCCGGCAGGGCTCACCTCGCAATGCGCCGCAGGCCGGCAGGGCGGAGGACGGGACGACACCGCCAACCTCATTGAGTACCAGTGACGATCCGTGCGACCCGCCGAGCGCCACGGTGTCGACCACCGCGCCGTGGGTGTCGGGTGTGTCGAAGGTCCACGACGGACGGTCCCCGCCGGGCGCGGAGACCACAATGCGCAGGCGGGTCCCGGGGCGGAACGTGTGCGCAATCGGATCGATCGGGATCCGGACGAGGGTGAAACGTCCCTTGGGGAGCGGTCGGCGATTCGCCGTCAGGTAGGTGGGCGCCGGGTCCAGCGGGGTCGAGGCGGCTGACAAGGCGCGATCGCTGCTGCGCAAGAAGCCCGAGGTGACGTACTCCTCTTGCGTCTCGCCCGGCCGGACCTCGGTGATGGTCACCTGCAGGTCGGTGACCGGTGCGGTCGACTTGAGCATCAGGTTGAGGCTGGCGGGCCCGACGATCGTGGTGGCGCTGGTGAAGGCGGGCGTCTCGAACCCAATCCCGTTGGCTTTCGGCACCGTGGTCCAGTTGTAGGGCGGCTGGGCGGCCCAGGCGTTGGCCGA
Organism: Acidimicrobiales bacterium; assembly: GCA_036509775.1. Lineage (GTDB taxonomy): Bacteria > Actinomycetota > Acidimicrobiia > Acidimicrobiales > RAAP-2 > Bog-473. The sequence goes on along the minus strand of DATCEZ010000050.1, from coordinate 5,485 downwards.
GGCGGACAGGTCGTCGGGCGGGCGGACCGAGGGGTCGGGCCGGAATGAGGCAGTGGACGATCCCTTCGCCGTGCCCGCCTGCAGCGTGCCGGCGGGCCCGAGGCCGTCGCGGAGCAGCGTGCCGGTGGGTGGCCAGGACGAGAACCCCGCCTCGTAGGTGGGTTGGAGCGCACCCGGCCCGAGCGATCCTCCACCGTTGTCGAAGAGCACCCGCACCCGTGAGTCCTGCGCCGCGAAGGCGGCCTTCGCCGCAGCGACCGATGGCTCATTGGTAAAGCGGACGGCGGGGACCGTCCCCGACGGGGCACCCCCGGTGAGGGAGGAGTACAAGGTGGGCGCCAGCGCGTCGAGCGTCGGCGAGGGAGTCGGCACGCGGTCGGCGACGTAGAGGTCCAGGAATTCGAGCCAGCGCGAAATCGTGTCGGGACCGAGCGAGTCGGTGTGGGTGCCGTTCATCATGGTGACGTAGACGTTTTTGTTGCCGTGCAGGGCGGTGATGAGCGCGGGCCACTGCGGGCCCACCTGCTCGTCCTGGAGGGCGCCGACGAGGAAGACGGGCACCCTGATGTTGCTCGCCCATGCCGTCGGGGAGCGGGGGTTGAACAGAGCGGGAGTCCGACCGAGGTTCGGGCTGACCAGCGACTCGAGGCTCTGCGCCTGCAGATGGAGGCGCTGGTTGGCCAGGCAGGTCTTGTCGCCGGTGGCGATCTCGGCTGTCGCCCAAGGCTGCCCCCCGCCGGGTGCCGGTCGGGCGTCCGACGCGCGCTGGGTCACCCAGCTGGCGGCGAAGCCGTCGTTGTAGATCCCGCCGGGGTATCCGGTGGAGTAGAGGTCGTCGGTCGGGCTGAGCGGTGTGATGGCCGCCAGGTCGGGTGGGTCTGTCCCGGCCACGATCAGCTGGGAGAACCCCGAATAGGAGATCCCGACCATCCCGACCTTGTGGTTGAGCACCCAGGGTTGTGCGCCGACCGCCTGCACGACGTCGTAACCGTCGTAGTCGGAGGGGAGACCAAAGAGGTCGAAGGCACCGCCGGAGCATCCGGTGCCGCGCATTTGCACACTGACAGTGGCGAATCCGAGCAACGGCGCGACGACCGAGCCGACCACGGTCGAGGTATCGGGCAGGAGAGGATCGCTCGACGAAGCGTGACCCTCGAGCGCGTCAATGAGGCTGTGCGGTCCGGCCACGTTGTAGCCGGAGTACTCGATCACGGTGGGAAACGGTCCGTCGGCCAGAGTCTTGCCCGGCGGCAGGCGAACGGTGGCGGCCAGCAGGATCCCGTCGCGCATATGCACGTAGTTGAGCCCGGCGTGCAATTGCTGACCGGAGTAGAACGACGCGGGCGGCGTCGAGGACGTGGACAGCACAGAGAAGGCAGCCGTGCGGTGCGCACCCGAGTCCGCTCCCGCCGCGAAGCGGTAGCCGGGTCCTGGCGTCAGGTTGCGGACGACGAGGCTGCCGAGCCTGTCGACCATTCCGGATCCCACCTTGGTCCCACTCGCGTTCAGGACGGCCAGGTGCGCACCGGGAGGGGCGCCGGTCACGTAGGCCTCCCCGATGGAGCCGTGCCCCTCGAACGGCAGCGTCGCCGGAGAGGCCCCCGCCGTCGCCATGGGCGTGAGCAGGCTCGCCGCGGTCAGGACGACCACCGCAGACAGCAGGGCAAGCCGCTTGAAGGATGTGATGGGTCCTGTCCTCTCGTTGGAGTTGGTGCGTCCGGCAGGGGAGAGCGTACTCAGACGGCGAGCCCGGCAACGGGTCCGTCAGGGGCCGCACCCGTGGTTGAATGCCGCATGTTCTACGTGCTGATCTTCAGCCTGGCGGCCGTCATCCTGATCGTTGCCTTCTTCACCGCCATGGCGCGCCGCCGCCGCACCATGCGGGGCGAGGATGTGTCCTTCGGCACCGGCGGCGGAGCCCCTACGCATGCCGCGCACGGCACCCACCCGAACGAATCGGCTCGCCGGAACCGCAAGGCGAAGCGGTCCCAGTCCGAGCACGACCGCCGCAAGCGCCACTGACGGACCCCGTCCGCCCGGGTGCACGGGATCGCCCGGTCAGCGTGTTGACTGAGGGGGTGACATCTCCCGATCGTTTCGGTGAGGAGCGGCCCTTCACGTTTACCGGCCTCGAATCGGCCATCAGGTCGTCGTGGTCGATCGAGACCTGCGACCCGACCGACGTGCCGGTGTGGACTCCCGGCGAACCGTCGCGCGGCCAGTGCGCGGTCACGGCGCTGGTCGTGCACGACCTGCTCGGCGGCGAGCTGCTCGAGGCCGAGGTCGATCACGCGGACGGGTCCCGCCAAGGGTTCCACTACTGGAACCGGTTCGCCGGCGTCGACGTGGATCTGACCCGGCGCCAGTTCGCGAACGGCGAAGTGGTGCAGACGCCCCAGCTGATTGCGCGGCTGCCCGACGTGCCGTGGCTGGCCCAGGAGCAGTACGTCATCTTCCGGGACCGGGTCAACGCCGCGCTGCGGGCGCAGGCCAAGGGGGAGTGAGGAGAGTCAGGCCGACTCGGCCGGCACCCGGTCGAAGTAGAGGTCGGGGTGGCGCTGGTCCTCTAAGAGGCCGGAAATTCCCTCGAGCGCATGCGCGATGTGCAGGTCGATGCGGTGGACCAGCAGCTCGGCCCGGCTGAGGGACCCCGGCACGGCCCGGCTCGCCTCTGCCACCACGGTGCCGGTCGGCGCCACAATCCGGCTGGCCCCGAGGAGGGTCGACGTGGAGTGCGAGCCGGCCTGGTTCGCCTGCACCCACCACTGGCTGTTGGTCAGGGCGATGGCGGGGTAGAGGAGATCCCAGGCGTTGGCACCCTCCACCTCGTAGGCCGCCGGCGCCAAGACCAGGCGGGCACCACGCAGCGCCAGCGTCCGGGCCACCTCTGGGAAGTCGCCGTCGAAGTTGATCACCAGGCCCACCCGCCCCAGGGCGGGGTCGTCGAACGTCGTCAACCGGTCGCCGGCGGTGAACACGGACGGTTCGAGCGTCGGCGGGTAGAGATGGGCCTTGCGGTGCCAGGCCAGCAGCTCGCCGTGGGGGTTGAAGACCAGCGCGGTGTCGTAAATGCGGCCGTCGTCGCCCAGTTCGGGCACGCTGCCGGCGGCCAGCCACATGTCGCGTCGGCGCGCCGCCTCGCCGAGTTGGGCGGTGCGCGGCCCCTCCAGGGGCTCAGCGTCCGCCCGCGCGTCCTGGGCCAGCGTCTCGGGGTCGTAGCCACACGACCAGAGCTCGGGGAGCACGAGGAGCTCGACGCCGCGCGACGCGGCGTCATCCATCATGCTGAGCGCCACGTTCATGTTCTGGCGCGGCTCCCCTGGTGCGGCCAGCCATTGGGCCACACCAACCAGAAGATCTCGCTTCACGTCGGGTACCTGGTTTTCCCACCTTTGTACTGCGCTGTGCCGCTCACCCTAGGAAAACAACATTCGCCGTTCGTTTCCCGTACGTGAATGCACTGTTACAAAGACGGGGTGCTCCGCAATCCCACTTGGTGCGGAGCGTCCGGTCAGACCTGGCTCCGTGCCGCCATGATCGTCACGAGGTCGTAGAGGACGTGTGCCGCGGCGACGGCCGTGATCTCGGCGTGGTCGTAGGCGGGGGAGACCTCCACGACGTCTCCGCCGACCACGGCGGCCGGTCGCAGTCCCCGCACCAAGGCGAGAAGCTCACGGCTGGTCAGGCCGCCCGCTTCGGGCGTCCCGGTGCCCGGCGCATGGGCCGGGTCGAGGACGTCGATGTCGACCGACACGTAGACCGGCGCGTCGCCGACCCGTGCCAATATCCGGCGCACCACCTCGGCGACGCCGTATTCCGCCACGTCGTCGGTGGTGAGTTGCGCGAAGCCCATGGAGACGTCCTCGGAGAGGTCGGTGTCGGAGTAGAGCGGCCCCCGCAGGCCGACGTGGGCACTGTGGTCATGGAGGAGAAGGCCCTCCTCCCAGGCGCGCCGGAACGGCGTCCCATGCGTGAAGCGCTGCCCGAAGTAGGTGTCCCACGTATCGAGATGCGCGTCGAAGTGCACCAGGGCGAGCGGGCCGTGGCGGCGCGCCGTGGCCCGCAGCAGCGGCAGGGCGATGGTGTGGTCACCCCCGATGGCGACCAGCCGGCCGCCGTCACGCAGAAGGACATCGGCGGCGGCCTCTATCTGGCTCACGGCCTCTTCTGCGCTGAACGGCGTGCAGGCGATGTCCCCGGCGTCGACCACCTGGGCCAGCTCGAAGGGCAGCGCGTCGAGTGCGGGGTTGTACGGCCGCAGCAGGCGCGAGCCCTGGCGGACTGCGGCCGGACCGAACCGAGCGCCGGGCCGGTAGCTGGTGCCGCCGTCGAACGGGACCCCGACCACGCCGATGTCCCAGCGCCCGACCTGGTCCACGGTGGGGAGGCGGGCGAAGGTGGCGAGCCCGGAGAAGCGGGGCACCCGGCTGGCGTCGGCGGGACCGACGGGCCCCTCAGCCTCGGGCATCAGTCGTCAATGGCCTGATAGACGAGCGCCCGCAGCTGAGCCCGGAACGGGTAGGCGACGGAAGGGAAGAGCTGGGTCATGAAGACGACGAAGAGGTCTTCGCTCGGGTCGACCCAGAACGCCGTGCTCGCCGCGCCGCCCCAGTAGAAATCGCCGGCGGAGCCGGCCATGGTGGTGGCAGCCGGGCCGAGGCCGATGGCGAAGCCGAGCCCGAAGCCGACGCCCTCGAAGCCGGCCTCGCCGAAGCCCCCGACGGCCATCTCCTGCAGGGTGGCGCCGCCGGGAAGGTGGTTGACGGTCATCAGTTCGAGGGTCTTGCGCCCCAGCACGCGTCGGCCATCGAGGTGCCCGCCGTTGGCGAGCATCTGGCAGAAGGCGACGTAGTCGGCGGTCGTGGAGACCAGGCCACCCGCGCCCGAGAGATAGGAGCGGGGGCGCATAATGCCGTTGGCGAACGAGCCCTCCATGAGGAGGGGAGTATTGGCCGGGCGGTACTGGTAGCAGGCGGCGAGGCGGGGCAATGAACCCTCGGGGACGTAGAACCCGGTGTCGACCATGCCCAGCGGCTCGAAGATCTCGCGCCGGAGGTACTCGTCGAAGGGCAGCCCCGAGAGGATCTCGACCAGCCGGCCCACAATGTCCGTCGACAGCCCGTAGTTCCACTGCGTTCCGGGGTGGAACTTGAGCGGGTGCTCGGCCAGCAGCGCAGTGACGGTCTCGAGCGTCTGCCCGCCGCCCTGTGCTTTGAGCGCCTCGTCGAAGGCAGCGTCGATGGGATTGCCGGGGAAGAGCCCGCCGGGCAGGCCGGTCTTGTGCATCAGCACGTCGCGCATGTTCATTGGACGTTGGGGTTTGACCAGTGTGATGGCGTCGTCGTCACCGACCAGGCCGACCTGCAGGGTCCGCCACTCGGGGATGTAGCGGTGCACGGGGTCGAGCAGCTGGAACAGGCCGCGCTCGTAGAGCTGCATGAGGGCGACCGAGGCGATGGGCTTGGTCATGGAGTAGATGCGGAAG
>DATCEZ010000049.1:0-9757 GCA_036509775.1 Acidimicrobiales bacterium | reverse complement strand
TGCAACCTCTCGCCGGCTGACGGCACGCCCGGTACCGGGTTGGGCGTGAGGCGTTTATGCAGGGCATCGAGGGCGCGCACTGCGGCCCGCAATTCGACCTCGTCCCATGGATGCACCGGAGGGCGCCCGTCAATGGCCTCGAAGGCCAACGCCACCCAGTCGCCGTCGTCATAGACACCGAGCAACCGCGGGAACTCCGGCGCCAACGGCAACGCGGCCGACACCGCTGCCTCACGCCGGTGGAAGTCCGGCGACTCGGGGTTCAGGCCGGCCCCGACCGCCTTTACGAAGATGGCGCCTCCGGGACAGTCGAGCACCGCTGTGGCCCCCGGCGAAAACCCACCGCTCAGATCGTGCGTGGAGACGGGCGCGCCGCCGCCGACCCGGGCCGCCCACGTCCGCACTGCGCCGGGCACCTCGGCCCAGGGCAGGTGGACGCCGGCCGCCGGGCCGGTGGGCGTGGTCACAAGGCCGCGGCCCCGGCAGCAGCAAGCGCCTCGTTGATGCTCTCGACCAGCCGGCGCGCGGAGGCGGCGCTGAGCTCCACGGCCACGCGGGCGCCGGGCCCGCGGGCGGGGTCGGCGAAGTCGATGTTGAGGGTGTGGTCGAACGGCGCGTGGAACGGATGGTCGAAGTACACGCTGGCCGACGTGACCGGCATCCAGCCCTGCGCCCCCTTGGCGCTGCCGGCGATCTCGGTGGCGACGGTGAGGTAGGAGCACATGGTCAGCTCCCCGCCAGGTAGCGGCCGTACCACTCGAAAATGCGCTGCCAGCCGTCGACCGCGGCCTCGGGCCGGTAGGCCGGACGGTCCACCGAGAAGAACGCGTGGCCGGCGCCGTCGTAACGGTGGAACTCGTAGGTCTTGCCGGCGGCCTTGAGTGCCGACTCGAGCTCGTCGACCTGCTCGGGGGTGGGGAACTGGTCGTCGTTGCCGAAGAGGCCGAGCAGCGGGCAGCTGAGGTCCGGCGTGCGGTCCACAAGAGGTGTCACCTTGAGTGGGAAGCCATCTGGAACCGTGCCGGTCACGAAGGCCCCGTAGCAGTCGACCGCCGCATCGACGGGCACGCTCACCGCGGTCAGGAACGAGTGCCGCCCCCCCGAGCAGTAGCCGATGACGCCGACCTTGCCGTTCGACGTGGGGAGCGCCCGCAACGCCGCTACCGCGGCCTCGGCGTCGCCCACGAACTGGTCGTCGGGGATGCCACCCGCCTCCCGGGTGGCCGCCGCGGCATCGTCGGGGTCGACACTGAGCCCCTGGCGGGCATAGAGGTTGGGGCACAGCGCGTTGTAGCCCTCGGCGGCAAAACGCCGAGTGATCTCCTTGGTGGTCGAGTCCCAGCCGGGCAGGTGATGGATGACGAGGACTCCCGGGAAGGGACCGTCGCCCGCAGGGAGGGCCTGGTAGGCGTTGACGTCGGCCCCTTCGAAGCCGGTGAAGGTGCTGTTCCCGGCGCTGAGGGCCTCTTCGGGTGCGGGCATGCGGCTTCCTCTTCTCTCTCGGTCGGTGGCACTGCGACGCGTGCCATTGCCGGAACGGTCGGCGCGTGGCCCACGCTATGGCCTGTCACTCGGGTCCGCGGCGGCGGCAACCGGCATGATGTGCCCTGTGCGCCGACCAACCGTGGCCCTCGCCGGGCTCCTCCTGCTTGCGTCCGCGGGGGTGGGCGCGGGCGTGGGTGAGGCGGCCGGTGGCGCCGGAGCCCCCGCAGCAGGGGCAACGCGCACAGTGCTCGGACCGGGCGTGCTCGACGGGCCGGGCGGGATCGCGCTGAGTGCGCAGGGGAACCTCTTCGTCGCCGACACGGGACACTGCCGCGTCCTGGTGGTCCCGGCCCGCACCGGTGTCCTCGACGGCCTCCGCGTCCGGGCCGGGCAGGCGTCCACGCTCGCCGGCAGCAGCTGTTCGGGGCGCGGTGCCCTGGGACACCCGAGCGACGTGGCCGTCGACTCCCACGGCGACCTCTTCATTGCCGAGGCCACCGCGCAGCGCGTCCAAGAGGTGCCTGCCGGCTCGCGCGCCGTCGTGACAGTGGCCGGGACCGGCACGGGAGGCTTCAACGGGGACGGGCCCGACGCCACGGCGAGCGAGCTCGACGAGCCGACGGGCCTGGCGGTGGACGCGGCGGGAGACCTCTTCATCGCCGACACGGCCAACTGCCGGGTCCGCGTGGTGCCGGCGGTCACAGGCACGCTCTTCGGGCAGGCGGTGCACAGCGGTGGCCTCTTCACCGTGGCCGGCACCGGCGTCTGCGGGAGCACGGGGCAGAGCGGGCCGCTGCGGACGGCACAGCTGTGGAACCCCGTAGCCGTCACCCTCGACACGGCAGGCGATCTCCTCGTGGCCGACAGTGGGGACCAGTCGGTGCTGCTGGCCCCGTCGCGCGGCAGCGGGACCTTCTACGGTTCGGCCGTCGGCGCCGGCGACATCGGCGTGGTCGTGGGCGGCACGGGGAGTTACGGGCCCTACCTCGCCGACGGGCTGCCGGCCAACGGGCCGACCGCCGAGCTGAACGACCCTCGTGGCCTGGCCATCGGCCCGACGGGAGCGTTGTTCGTAACCGATGGCTTCATGCACGTCATCCGGGTCGTGCCCGCCGCCAACGGGACGCTGCTCGGCACCGCCGTGAAGGCCGGCGATCTGTACACGGTGGCCGGCGCCCTGCCCGTGGCGACCGCGGCGGGGACAAACGACGGCACGAAATGGGTGCGCGCGCACGTGGGAACGCCGGTGGGCATAGCGGTCTCCGCCTCGGGCACACTCTTCTACACCGACGCCACCCAGGACACGGTGCGGGTCATGGGAACGGGAGCGGCGGCGGGAGCGGGGTCGTCGTGAGCCGTTTCGGCCGGCGGACCTTCCTGGCCTCCTCGGCCGGCGTCGCTGCGGGCGCCGCTGTCGCCGACGCAGGCGCGCCGCTGCCATTGACCGGAGGCGATGTGTCCGGAGCCGCGGAGCGTGCCGTCGGTGCAGCCGACGCGACGGCGGGGCGGTCCGGTCCGCTCCGCCCGACCGGCCTGCTGGTCAACGGCCTGACGGACCCGGTGGGGATCGACCCCGACGGCTGCTCGTTCGCGTGGACGCTGCAGGCGACGGGACGGGCCGCCGTGCAGGGTGCCTTCCGCGTTGTGGTGCGTCGCAGCGACCCCGGCCACGCCGGGCTCACATGGGACAGCGGTCCGGTGCCAGGGGCCCGGCAGGCCTTCGTCGCCTATGGCGGGCCGGCGCTGACCGCCGATGCCGCCTACCGGTGGACCGTCCAGTCCCAAGACGCCGCTGGCCAGTGGGGGCCCGTCTCGCCACCATCGTCGTTCACCACCGCATTGCGCGCCTCGGACTGGAAGGCGAGCTGGCTCGTTCCGTCCGCCGGCACCCAGCAACCCGATCGCGTGACGTATCTGCGGAGCGAGGTGACGCCGCCCACCGGTTCGCTCCGGCGCGCCATCGCCTATGTCTCGGCCGCGCACACCTACCGCCTGTACGTGGACGGGACCGCCGTGGACGCGTGGCCGAGCTTCTCCTATCCCGACGAGCAGTACGTCCGGACGGTGGACCTGACCGCGGCGCTGCAGCCCGGGCGCACCAGCGCCCTCGGCGTCCTGCACCGGTGGTACGGGCCGGGGCAGGGGCGGCCCGCCTCCTCGCCCGGGCTGCTCCTGCAGCTCTCCCTCTGGTACGCCGACGGCTCGCGCGTCGTCCACGGATCGGACGGGTCGTGGCACGAGCACCCGGCCGAATGGCTCCCGTCGCCGCTGCGCAACTCCGACGTGGGGGACTTCGTGGAATGGGTCGACGGGCGCGAGCATCCCGACGGGTGGGCCAACCCCGGGTTCAACGAATCAGGCTGGTCGGCCCCGGCGATCGCCGGCGTGCCCGGCACGGCGCCCTTCACCCACACGTTCGCGCAACGCACCACCATCCGCGAGACGCCGGTGCATCCCGTCCGGCTGCACACCGTGGCGGGCGGTGGCGTGGTGGCCGACTTCGGAGCCATTTACGCGGCGCGGCCCAGGGTCACCTTCGCCCGGGGCGAGCCGGGGCGCACAGTGACGCTACGGGCGGGATACCTCCTCGATCCCGACGGCCAGGTGTCGACCCTGCACGGGACGCAGGAGACCAATCTCACGTCGACATACATCATGCGCGAGGGGGCGCAGTCCTTCGAGGCCTTCACCTACTTCGGGTCGCGCTACCTCCAGATCGACAACGCAGGACAGCCCCTGCGCACAAGCGACATTGTGGCGCTGACCCGGCACGCCGCCATGCCCGACGTGCCGAGCGCGACGTTCTCCACGGACAACCGCATGCTCAACGCCGTCTGGCGGCTGACCGCCCGCTCGTGCCTCTTCTGCTGCCACGAGCAGTTCGTCGACACGCCCACCCGGGAGAAGGGCCCTTTCCTGTGGGACGGGGCGAACGAGTCCGAGGGCGTGATGCGCGCCTACGGCGACCAGAACATGACCTGGCAGGCGCTGCGCGACGTGGCCCGGGGCCAGTCCCGCTACTGGCCCGCCGGCCAGGTGAACGCCGTCTACCCCAATGGTGACGGCGCGCGGACATTCGGCACCAGCACGGCGCGCTACCCCGAGTGGCTCTGGCGCTACTTCACCTCGACCGGCGACCACACCACGCTGGTGGCGCTGTACCCCTCGGTCACCCAGGCCGTCGACTGGCTCTGGAGCACGCGCCAGGCCGGGACCGGGCTGCTCTACGGCCTGGCTGACACCGACGACGGTGACCCGGTGTACGGCTACGACCTGTCGGTGGCGGCCGACACCGCCAGCAACGTGCTCGCGGTCAACGCCATGAGCCGCCTGTCGCAGGTCGCCACCGTGGCCGGCGACACGGCGGCGGCGGCAACCTGGCAGAGCCGGGCGGCACAGCTGACCGACGCGGTCAACGGCGTGCTGCGTCGCCCCGACGGCGTGTACCTGGACGGCGTGGACGCCAACGGCGCCCAGAGCAGTCACGCCTCACAGGAAGCCAACGCGCTGGCGCTCGCCTACGGCGTGGTGCCGGCTCCCGACGTGGCCGCCGTCGGGCGCTACGTGGCCAGCCTCGGAATCGACGTCGGCCCGAACCACGGCCTCGAGCTCCTACGCGGGCTGGCGGCCGCGAACATGCCCGCCGCGATGGTGCGCCTCCTCACCGACACGTCCATTCCGGGGTGGGCCCACATTGTGGCGGCGGGCGGGACCTTCACCTGGGAGGTCTGGCGGCCGAGCGACCTCATCGGGGACTCCCTCTCCCACGGCTGGGGGTCCTCCGCACTGGTGGCGATGCAAGAGACCCTGCTCGGGGTGACGCTGCAGCAGCGCAACGAGGACGGAGCGGTCAACGCACTGATCGTGCCCCCATCGGCCGGCCTCGACCGCGCCGGGGGTTCCGTGCCGACCGTCGCCGGGCCCGTGCAGCTGGCCTGGCAACGCCAGGGCAAGGGCATGACCATGAATCTCACCGTGCCGGCCAACGCGACGGCGATGGTGCGCCTGCCCACCAGCAACGCGGCCAGCGTGCGGGAGAGCGGCACGGCGGCGACCAGGGCGCCCGGCGTGACCGTCGTTTCCTCCGCGGCCGGGGTCGTCGAGCTCTCGGTGGGGAGCGGGACCTACCGCTTCACCAGCAGCTGACGACCACCGCCGCCGGTTACGAGCTGCAGACGGTGCCAGGGGCGGGCGTCTGGCCGCTCACCAGATAGGTCTGGACGTCCGCTCGTACGCAGGCGCTGTAGAAGTAGGCCACGTGGTCGTCGCCGTCGTGGGTCAGCAGCACCGCGCGGTCCAGTTCCTTGGCCACGCTCACCGCCCAGGCGTAGGGCGTGGCGGGGTCGTTCGTGGTCCCCACGACGAGGATCGGTGGCGAACCGGGCGCGACCACCGGCCCGACGGTCCGTGTCGGCGGGACGGGCCAGACGGCGCAGCCCGCCTCACCCCACGCCAGCAGCGGGCCGAAGACCGGCGCCGACGCCGCTATCGACGAGGCGAACGCGCCGTACGTGGCGAGGTTGCGCGACACCGGATGGTCGAGGCAGTCGATCGCGGTAGCAGCGTCGTCGGCGTTGGTGGAACCGCCGGTGTTGTAGTGGTTCGAGAGCGCAACGACCGGCGCTCCGTCGTCGGCGGCGTCGGCGGCCAGCGCCGCGCCCAGTTGGGGCCACTCCGACTGGGAGTAGAGCGAGTCGAGCACGGCATCGTAGAGCTGCCCCACGCCCGCGACGCTGCCCCCGCCGGCCGGCGCCGGTGCTGTCGCGGCGGTGCTGAGCAGTGCCAGCAGCGCCGTGGTGGGATCCGAGCTGCCATGCCACGAGCAGGCGGGGCTGCCGGCGCACCAGGCGAAGAACGCGTTGAGCGTGTTCTCGAAGCCTTCGGCCTGCCCCAGCGTGATCTGGTTGAACGACAGTGCGGGGTCGATCACGCTGTCGAGCACCATGGCCCGTATGTGGGTCGGAAAGAGCGCGGCATAGGTGAGCCCCAGGAGCGTGCCGTAGGACTGGCCCATGTAGGTCAGCGCACTGTCCCCGAGGGCCTGGCGCAGACGGTCCATGTCGCGGGCGACGTCGACCGAGCCGACGTGGGGCAACAGGTTGGGACTGTTCTTCTCGCAGGCGGCCGCGAACTGCTTGAGCCCCGCAATGGTGGCGGCCTGCTCGCTCGGCGTGGCCGGCGCCGGGTCCGACGGCGCGCTGCCCGTCGCGGTCCCACAGGACACAGGATCGCTGCGCTGGACGCCGCGGGGGTCGAAGAGGACGATGTCGAAGTCGTCGAGCAACTGCGGCGTCAGCGCACTGAGCTCGTTGGCCATGTCGTCGACGCCCGACACCCCCGGGCCGCCGGGGTCGATGACCAAAGAACCGATACGGGCCGCGGGGTCCTCGGCCGGATGGCGCGCCACCGCCACCCCAATGGTCGGGCCGTCGGGGTGCGCATAGTCCAGCGGGACGACGAGGGTGCCGCACTGGAGGTCGCCATTGCAGGACGACCACACCATGGGTGTGACGGGCGGCTGGGTCGTCGACGTCGTGGTGCTCGGCACGGCCGGGGCCTGGTGCCGGTGCGCCGGGGCCGTCCGGGCCGCCGGCGACCCTGGGACACCGCAGCCGGCCGCCACCAGCGCGCCGGCCAGGACGACGAGGAGCAGGACGGGCGACCTCGTCGTCACCCGGCCCAGCGTTGCACGCGTCGGGCACGGTCGAACCCTCAGACCGCCCCCTGGCCATTGTCTACGAAAACTCTAAACGAACCCGTTTAGAGTTTTTTGGACATCCCCGGCAGATTCACCGCGGCGCCGGTCGGGCTCCGGACCAGCTCATTTTGCACGAAAAGGCCACCGTTCTCCCACGTGAGGGACGCAGAGAACGCGACAGGCACGACGGGTACCCGGGGACGGGCCGGCGCGTCCGCTCGGGCTGTGTACGAGCGGCGGCGGGCCAAGGACGAGGCGCGCCGGCGGGCGGCGTTCGGGCGATTGGCACCGCTGGTCCGGATTCTCACCGGCCCGAAGCGGACCACCGAGACCTGGGGACGCGGCGCCGACGGCGAGGAGCACATCGGGCGCTGGCTCGATGATGCCGTCGGACGGCATGGCGTGGTGCTGCACGACCGGGCGGTCCACGGCCGGCGCACCAACCTCGACCACATCGCAGTGGTGCCCTCGGGGATCTGGGTGGTCGACTCGAAGCACTACCGGGGCACGCTCGAGCGGCGGGACACCGTCGGGTGGTTCGTCCCGCGGCCCCGCCTCTTCGTGGCCGGTCACGACCGGACCGCGCTCGCGACGACGGCAAGCCGCCAGCAGGCACTGGTGGCCGAGGCACTGGGCGCCGGCCCGCTCGTCCGGGCCGCGCTGTGCTTCACCGGCGTCGAGCGCGCCCTGTTCACTCGGCCCTTCATCATGCAGGGGGTGCTCGTCACCTGGCCTAAGGCGCTCGCCCGGACGCTGGCCGCGCCCGGACCGCTCGGGCTTGCCGAGCGGCGTGCGCTGGCGGATCGGCTCGCCCGGGCCTTCCCGCCCTATACGAGTTGACTACGCCCCCGGCGGCACCTCCCACAGGCCCACCGGCGCCTCGCCGAGGCGGTAGTGGCCGGGCAGGCGCTCGCCCGACATGGCGCGCTCCATGCGCTGTTGCATGCCCGGGAGCAGCGTGCCGTCCTTGATCATCGCCATGAAGGTGGCGCCGGCGTTGCCGACGTCGAAGAAGTCGCGTTGCCACGACCACTGGAAGTTCCCCGCGTAGCGGAACCAACTGCCGCCGAGGCCCGCGATCTCGTAGTTGGTGCCGTCGGCCTTCTTGGCGTCAGCCACCTGCTTCCACAGGCCGAGGACCTCGCCTTGCTGCTCGTCGATCAGCACCCGCTGGTACGGGTACGTCCAACCCTCGAGACCGGCCATCTCCAGGCCGAGGGCAATTTCGCGGATCTCCTTGCGGCCGACGGCCATGAACTCGTCGTTGGCTCCTACGTTCCAGCCGTAGGTGGCGTCCTCGGTGTAGAGGTCGGCCATGTGCTTCCAGTCCTTCTTGGCCTCCCCCGCTCGGTTGACCTCGAGCCAGCGCTGAACCATCTCTTCCATTTCGGCACGCGGATAGGCGGGCATGGGCAGTCAGTCCTCCTCTATGGACAGGGCATGGGTGGGGCAGTACTTCAGCGCGAGCTCGACGGCGGCGCGCTGACTCTCGGGCGGTTCGGGTTGGAGCACCGTGAGCTCACCCTTCTTGGAGACAGAGAAGACCTCGGGCGCCTCGCCCTCGCAGGCTGCGTGGCCCTGGCACAGGTCCCGGTCCACCACGACTCTCATTGCGTGGGACCCGCGGACCCCGAGACCGCCCGGCGCCGGTAGCGCACCCGGCAGGGCTGCTGGAGCTGCACGACCATCTTCGAGTGATCGTTGCGGTAGGAGTCCAGCGGCTGGGCCGCTTCGAACTCCCAGCCCTGCAACAGCACGGAGAAGATTGCCTTCAGCTGCATCATGGCGAAGTTGGCGCCGACACAGCGGTGCCGTCCCGCCCCGAAGGGGATCCACGTCCACGGATTGGAACGGTCCTCCTCGCGTGGCTCGAGATAGCGGGCCGGGACGAAGGCATCGGGGTCGGGGAAGTCCTCTGGGATCCGGTTGCAGATGGCCGGGCTGGCCCCCACGAACTTGCCGGCGGCAATCCGGTAGTCGCCGTAGGTCAGCTCCTCCATGGCGACACGCAGCAGAAGAATCAGCGGCGGGTGCAGCCGCAGCGCCTCTTTCAGGGCCGACTCCAGATGCGGGATCTCCCGCAGGGCCTGGAAGCTGACCTCCGAGCCGTCGGCGTAGAGCTCGTCGAGCTCCGCATTGACCGCCCGCAGGTCGTCGGGATGGCGCAGCAGCTCAATGAGCGTCCAGGCCGCGGTGCCCGACGTCGTGTGGTGCCCGGCGAACATCATGGAAATGAACATGCCGGTGACGGTGTCGGCGCTGAAGCGCGGCGACCCGTCCTCCTCCTTGATCGACATGAGGATGTCGAGCAGGTCGGCCTCACCGTCCGCCGGTGGTGGCCCGTCGGCCCGGCGCTCCATGATGCCGCCCACCAACTCGACCAGCTCCACGCGCGCCGCGTCGCGGCGGCGGAAGCTCTCAATGTCCGCGTAGGGGTCGACGTAGGCGATCGGATCGGTGCCCTGCTCGAGGTCGTGGTAGAGCCGGGCGAACCGGCCGTCGAGCTCGCTGCGGAAGCGGGTACCGATGAGGCAGGCCGAGGACGTGTAGATGGTCAGCTCGGCGAACCACTCC
>DATCEZ010000048.1:0-3090 GCA_036509775.1 Acidimicrobiales bacterium | reverse complement strand
GACAATATCGAAGCCCCCAGGCTGAACTGCGGTTCTTGGCGCCTCGTTGTGACTTTCGGCCCTATTGAGGAATGGCGCCGACGTGCCGATGTGGCGGGAAGGAGATGGACTGCGCCGGTCCCTGTTGGTGCCCGCGAGGGCGCCTCAGGGGAGGGCCTCGTCCTCCTCGTCGGGCTCGTCGGGCTCGTCGGGGCCTGTCCCGGAGTTCTGGAACCGATCGAGCCAGCTGCCCAGGCGCCGGCCCAGGTCCTGCACGCCGCCGGCCGCCCGGTCGAGAATGCGCGCGAAGCGCTCTCGATAGTGCTCCACCGCGTCCTCGAACTCCTGCGACGGCGGGGGCTCTTCGCCGCGGCGCGGGTAGTCGCCGTTGCGGATGCGGTCGTAGGCGCCCGTCTCCACCCATTCCGTGAGCTCCTGGACCCTCCGCACCGCCACGGGGTGGGTCAGGTTGAGCTCCGACCAGAAGCGGGTGTGGCGCGAGAAGAGGTCGTCCTCGGCGTCGTACTCGCTCGCCTGCTTCAAGAACGCCTCGAAGTTCATGCCGGGGACCGATCCCCCCGCCAACGCCATCAGGACGCGGCAGGGTTGGAGCGGGTCACCCATGACGAGCGCCGAGGCGCGGTCAGCTGAGAGCTCAGCGGCGCGGGACCATTCCAGGAGCGCCAGGTACATGGCCCGGACAGGGAGCCCGAGGAGGAGCGAGCGCGGCAGGGCGCCGAGGAGGAACTGGCTCAAGAGCACCAGAGCGGTGGTGTAGGTGTAGTGCTCCGACAGCACGTGCGCCGTCTCGTGGGCCAGGACGGTCTCCACCTCCTTCTCGTCGAAGGAGCGCAGCATGGAGGAGTTCACAATGACGATGGGCGTCTTTGCACCGATCGTCATGGCGTTGATGGTGGGGTCGTTCACGACGTAGAGGTCAGGCACCTCGTCGAGGTCGAGGACGCTGCAGCAGCGCACGTAGGTGGCCCAGACCGCCGGCACCTGCTCGGGACCCAGGCGGATGGCGTTGCCCATAATGATCTGGCGCAGGCGCCGTTCGTGTCCCAGGTCGGTCAGCCGCTTGACCACGGTGTCGAGCAGCGGGACCGAGTGCAGCGCCGACGTCGCCGCCTTGTCTGCCGGATGCTCGTAGGCCTTGGAGCTGATCCGCTCGTAGCTGGGAGCCACCTCAATCGCCATGCTCGGCCTCCCGTCCTCTGGGTCCGGCCGAGCCTAGGTGCTCTGCCGCCGAGGCCCAGGAGAGTTGGCCAGTCGACTGATCGGCAGAGCGCTCCGGCCTCTTCGGGCGCATCACCCGGGCATACCAATTCCCGTACGTCGCAGCCCGGGCATGTGTTCCAAAACTATCAACGGCGTTGTTTATAGTTTCAAAACCATCGGGGCCCCGCTGCCCCTCCCGCCGGCCGAGGCTCAGACGAGGAAGCGCTCGTCGGGCGCCCTTACGACCCCAGCCGGCTGTTGTAGGCCGAGATGGTGGTGGTCACGTTCTGCGACGCCGCCTTGACCGCGGCGGCGGGTTTTACGCCGCCGGTGTACATGGAGATCTCGGCGTTGAGCACGTCGTTGCGCACGTCGGCGTAGGGCCCGATGACCGAGCCGGAGGTGGCCGGCGTGTTGGCCCCGTTGTTGATTTCGTTGTACGCCACCTTGTAGCCGGGGTTGGTGGCCCACAGGTGCTGCACGGTCGCCGTCTGCGCCGACGACTTGCGCACGGGGATGTAGCCGGTCCCCGCCGCCCACGTGGCCACGCTCTGCGTGTTCATGAGGTAGGAGACGAACTGCCACGACGCCGCCTGGTCGAGCGCGGAGGACTTGTTCGAGATGTAGACGCCCGACCCGCCGGGCTCAATGCCGCCCTGCACCGACGCGCTGTAGACGGGGAAGGCGCCGATGCCCAGCTTCACGTTGGCGTACTTGCCGCCGCCGAGCAGCTGGGTCACCGTGCCGAGGGCGGCCGACGTCTCGAGGGTCATGCCGTACTTGCCGCTGCCGATGCCGAGCAGGTTGTCGTACTGGTCGGGCCCCGTGGCCGGGTTGGTGGTGGCGTAGCCCGAGCGCACCAGCGTGCTCAGCTGGCTGAAGATGGAGACGGCGGTCTTGTTGTTGAAGACCCCCTGGGTGGCGCGGGAGCTGCGGCCGTTCTTGTTGTTGACGAAGAGCTGGTTGGCCGAGGCCAGCCACGTCTCGAGGTGCCAGGGGTCGAGCACCAGGCCCATGCCACTGCCCGAGGCCTTCAGCGCCTTGGCGTCGGCCACCATCTGGGTCAGCGTGGCCGGAGGGCTGTTCGGGTTGAGCCCCGCCTTGGTGAAGGCGTTCTGGTTGTAATAGAGGATCGGCGCCGACACGGCGAAGGGCATGGCCCACTGCACGCCGTTGACCTTCCAGTAGGCGAGGGGGCGGGGCAGGTAGTCACTCGTCGAGTACTTGGCTGCGTTCATGCAGGACTGCACGGGGAGGAAAGAGCCGGTGTCGATGGCGGCCTGGGTCCGCTGGTCCTCGAGCTGCACGACGTTGGGCAGCTGCCCGTTGGAGAGGCCCGCGGTGTACTTGTTCCAGGTGTCGTCGTAGCCCGCCTGGGTGACCAGGGTCACGTGCACCTTGGTCTGGGAGGAGTTGAAGGCGCTGGTGATGCCCTGCAGCACGGTGAGGTTGGCTTGCGAGGCCGACTCCCAGAAGGTGATGTTGACCAGGCCCTGGTGGTTCGCCAGGGCCTTGAGGTTGCACGAGGGCAGGCTGGCCGCGCCGGCCGGCGTTCCGGCGCCGATGGCGGCGGTGGCGGCGGTGCCACTCAGCGTCGTGACGAAGAGCGCCGCGGCAGCGAGTCGGGAGAGACGAAGGGTCCGCATCGCCCATTCCTAGCATCCGGGCACCAGGCGGCCGTGTCGCCCCAGTGCCCGTCACGCTGCTGTTACTTGACCGCACCCGCTGTGAGGCTGCGCACCAGTTGCTTCTGGAAGACGAGGAGCAGGATCACCAGCGGGACGAAGGCGATGACGGCGCCAGCCAAGGCCACGGGGATGGTGGACACCTGAGTGCCGAGCAATTGCTTCAGGCCGATCTGCACGGTGTTGAGCGGCGTTGTCCCTCCGG
>DATCEZ010000047.1:0-5886 GCA_036509775.1 Acidimicrobiales bacterium | reverse complement strand
ATACGACCTCAGCGAGTTCGGCCTGGACGCCGTCGAGCGGCGGCGGGCCCTCGCCTTCTACACCGAGCGCTTCGGCGTGACGTCCGAGTCGTAACCCCCGTCCTCCATGAGGGTCGAGACGGTTTAGCGTATGGCAGATCGGCGGATGTGGCGCCGGCGGCGCGCCACGTGCACGCACAGGTAGACGAGCAATACGAGTGCTGACAGGACGTGCCACCCGATGTCGCGGAACGGAACCCCGACGGTGCGTGGGTGGAGGATCACCTGGTTGCCCGACAGCAGATCGTACGTCCCCGACGCCAACACGTTGAGGGTCAACAGGCTAGGACCACGTCGGACCAGGCCAGCCGGCCCGAGCGCCGAAACCACGTGCCGGCGCGTCCGAGGTTCCTGAGTAACCGTGCGATGGTGTGTCGACGTTGCGCGACGTGCACACCGGCGAGCGCCACGAATGCCAGGCCGACGACCAGATGGGGCCAACCTTCCGTGATCAACGTCACGGTGGCTAGGGAAGCGGCGAAAGCCGCCAGGAGGCCGAGGTGGACGGCGAAACGGGCACACGCGTCCGACGGACTGGGGATCTCCGGCTGCCCGAATCCGGCACGGGTGTCCCGCTCGTCACCGACCCGGCCTCGCTGCGGATGGCCACGGACGCCTACTCCAACGGCCGGCTGGCGATCCCGCCCGGATCCCGCGCCGCCAGAACGAAGCCCACGAGGGTGGCCACGAGAGGCACGGCGATCACGATCAGGAACAGATTGCTCCAGGGAACGTGATCGATGATGTCCGAGACACCACCTTCGAGCGCATTCGAGCGGAACCAGCCGAAGAGCCCGACATAGGCTGCCAGCGTCCCGAGCAGCGCACCCAGAAAGACCAGGCCTCCGGCCGTCACCGCCGTCAGACTGCGCCGAGTACGCGAGCTCGCGCCGGTGGCGGTGAGCGTACGCAGCTCGCTCGCGGTCTCGCTCCGGATGAGACCGACGCTCATGGCGAGGACGCCCAGCGCGAGCGCAATGCCGAAGACGGTCGCCCAGTTGACGATCTCGGCGGACGTGGGCGCGTCGTTCTTCGACTCAATGCTCAGATCACCCGAAGCCGCCAGTGAATTGGCCGTCCTCAGCTGGACCTGCGTCATCGGAGCGCGGGCCAGGACGGTCCAACCATTGAGGCTGTTCTGGCTCGTGAGGTGCAGCCGGTGCAGTGCGCTCTCGGTGATCACCGTGTTTGGTGACGACGTGCCGATGGGCAGCCGGCCCTCCTCCTGGACCACGGGGTGGGCGAGGCACTGGTTCGGTGTGCACTGGTTGTAGTTGCCGGGGCCCGCGAAGCCGCTGCCGCCCTTCCCACCACCGCCGAAGGTCAGCTGCACGCCCGAGCCGGCCAGCCCCGGCCGCGAGCTGAGGACGTCGACCTTGGACGGGATGGACGAGGGGTTGATGCCGTAGGCCCGCAGGAGAGCCGGCGTGGCCACGTAGATTGGCCCGTCCCACTGCCGTCCCGAGCCGCTCGGGTTCTGCAGTCCCACAGCAGGGTTGATGAGCTCGACCACGTTCGTCGCACCGACGGCGGAGGCGATGGCGTGCGTCGTCGCATCCTGCGCCGAGAGGCTAGGCGGCGTCGGTGCCGTCTGGGCTCCGGTCCCCGGACCGAAGAGCGGGGTCCCCGCCGCTGGTGGGGTGTACACGTTGATCGTGTTCGCCGCCATGTTCGGTCCGACATAGTCGAAGACGTTGGAATAGCGGGCGACCGCCACAGCGCAGATGATGACTGCGATCATGATGCCGAGACTGATGGCCGAGAGGGCCGAGCCGGAACGGGCCCGGTAGCGCGCCATATCGCGCAGGGGTAGCCGGACGGCGATGGGCGCCTTGCCGCCAACTCGGGCCAGCAGGGCGAGGAAGAACGGCGAGACGAGGATGATCCCCACGATCAACGCGATGAGCCCTGGGACGAGCCAGATCACGCCGCCGCCGTTCCCCGCCGCACCCGAGAGCGAGAACATGGCGAATCCGAGGGCCAATGCGATGACGCCGGGCACCAGCGAGCGGTGGATCTGGCGGGGTGGCGCGGGGCGCCCGGCCAGCGCGCTCACGACCGGCACTCGGGTAATGGCACGGGCTGGGTAGCCGGCGGCGAAGAACGTCGCTATCACCGCCAGCACCATGGCCGGCACGATGACGTTCCAGGGCAGGGCGAACTGCCCGATGACGTGGTGCGCGCTCTGCTCGTTGTGCGGGCGGTAGTGCAACCAGAGCACGAGGCCGAGCGCGAAGCCCGCGACGGCGCCCACCACACCGACAATGACACCGTTCGCTTCCAGGACGAGCCGGACATTGCGGTCGGTCGCCCCCATCGACTCGAGCATCCCGAGGGAACGCATGCGACGTTGGGCCAGCACGGTGAAGCCACCGATCGACACGAGAGCGATCAGCAGCATGCCCACCGTCGCCAACGCCAGCACGATGGTCGACGGGTTGATGCCGTTGCTGGTGGTCGCCCCGGCGATGGTGACGTTGGAGGGCAAATTCTTGTCCGCCGACACGGGTGCGTCGAAGAGGACACTGACCTGGGTCGGATGCGCGACCTGCCCGGGCGGGACCAACGCGAACTCGTCGAGCAGGCTCTGGGGGTTCTGCACAATGCCGACGACAGTCTTGCCGCCCTGCGGCCACGCGTCGCCCACCGAGAGATTGAGCTCGGAAGCCAGTCCGGGGGTGACGGCAACCTGGTCGGCACCAGTCGGGTAGCTCCCCGAGAGAAGCTGGAGCATCGGCGCGCCGTAAGGCCCGTGCGGGTCCTGAGACCGGAGCTGATACGTCTGGTTGGACCCGGGAACGCTGAAGGTCTCGTTCTCAATGACCTGGACCCGACCGAAGTGCTGCTCCAGCGTGGCGATCTGCGCCTGCACGTGCGAGAGAGTGCCCCCCGGTGCCTTGCTGGTGGGCGTGGACAGGTTGAAGGTCGCGAGATCCTGGGCCGTGCCGAACCCCGCATCGCGCGGCGGCGGCGTGTTGACCGCCACCGCAGCGCCGACGACCACGGCCGCCACCGCGACGACAATGAGCACAAGGATCAAGAGCTGCTGGCGCCATTCACGCCTGAAGAGGCGCCAGGCCCAGCGGATCATGGCCCGGCGAGCCGGCACGCCGCCGGTGCTCAGGGCAGGGGCCGAGCCCGTCGCCGGCCGCTCCAGGACGCCGACGCTCATTGGTTCGGGACGTCAGCGAGGAATGCTTCGGGGCCTTCGACCGGCAGCGTCTGGTCGACGATGCGGCCGTCGCGCAAGAAGATCACGCGGTCCGCCCACGACGCCAGCTGCGCGTCATGTGTCACCACGACGGCCGCCAAGCCGCGGCGGCAGGCCGCCAGGATCAGCCGCATCACACTCTCGGCATTGGTCGAGTCGAGCGCGCCGGAGGGCTCGTCAGCCAGGAGAAGCTGACGCCCTCCGACGACGGCACGGGCGATGGCAACCCGTTGGCGCTCGCCACCCGACAACTGGTCCGGGTAGTGCGACGCCCGATCCTCGAGACCGAATTCGTCGAGTATCTCGAGCGCCACTGCTTGCGCCTTGCGAGCCGCGACACCGTCGAGTTCCAGTGGCAGGGACACGTTTTCCACCGCGCTCAGCCCGGCTAGCAGGTTGTAGTCCTGGAAGACATAGCCGATGGACTGGCGGCGCAATTGCGCCCGGCTGTTGCGCGACAGCGACGAAAGCGACCGGCCGCCGATGTACACCTCACCACTGGTGGGGTCCTCCAGGCTGCCGGCGATGGTCAGGAGCGTGCTCTTCCCAGAGCCGCTGGCGCCCATGACCGCCACGAGTGAACCCGCCTCGACGGAGAGGTCGACGCGCTGCAGCGCGCGCACCTCGGCTACCCCTTCGCCGTAGATCTTGGAGATGTCCCGCAGTTCGAGATAGCTCATTCGGGGGCTCCCACCCTGCGCCGGGCCTTGGGGAGGGGGAACGACGTTGGAGCCGGCGCATCCTCGCCCGCCGCCGCTCTCTTCAGACGGCCATCGACCGTGTCCAGCCACCGGATCAACGAGTCGAGCCGGAACAGCTCGGCGTCGACCACCAGCGCGAAGTTGAGGTCGAGGCGTGCTTCGTCCTCCTTCAGGCGCGTCCATTGCTGCATCAGCTCCACCAGGTAGCGGCGATGCACCTGGACCACCTCGTGCACGTCCACCCCGGGGAGCCCCAGCGCGACCAGCACCTTGATCACCAGCTCGTCGCGCGGTGGCGACGAGAAGTCGGGCGGGGTGCGCAGCCACTGGCTGAGCTCGTCCGCACCCTCCTGCGTGATGTGGAAGCCCTTCTGAGGGCCCTCTTCGGCCGTGTCGTCGGACTCGACCAGCCCGTCCCGTTCCAGGCGCTTCAGCGTGGTGTACACCTGCCCCACGTTGAGCGGCCACACCTCTCCGGTGCGCGCCTCGAACTCCTGTCGCAGTTGCAGCCCGTACTTGGGTCCCTCGCTGAGGAGCGCCAGCAGGGCGTGGCGGACACTCATGATTGCGCTCTTCGAAGTAGCATACTGAGTATGATACTCCAGGCGGCCACCTCCCGGCAAGAGGGCTGACCTCCATCTTCGCGCTGGGGCGGAGGCCAGACGAGGTCTCGCTCTCACCACTGGCGAGGAGCGGGCACCGTGGAACGAATCACCCCGACGGGAGGGCCGAGCCGGTCTTGAGCAACGTCTTCGGACTGGCGATCACGGCCGGCCATCCGCCGCGCAGCCCTCGAGGACGGCGCTCTTGGGCGCGAAGCCGTGGAGGGCCGCCGCCCGGAACCGGGCCGATCCGGATCGAGCGGGGTGGCCCCGAGGAGCCGGAGACTCTAGGAAGCCGGAGACCAGGCGCGGACCCAGTCGATCTGGGTCGTGGCCGGCAGTTCCGTCACGCCGGGAGCAAAGGCGTTGGTATCGACACCGAGGGCCTGCGTGAGGGCGATGAAGAACGGTTGGTCGAACGGCTGGCTGCCCGTGCTGGGATGGTCGACCAGGCAGGGTTGGCCGTTGTACATGACGGTGATGGCGGTCGGCGTCCAGTCGACGCCGTACGTGTTGAACGAGTCCTGATTGATGAGGCAGTCGAACGACGTGACGTTGGGATCGGTCGAGGACTGCGAGTAGTGGATATAGGGCACATCGAGTCCCGGGAACTCGCTGTAGAACTCGGCGAAGTCGATCTCGCCCGAGTCGGGCCACGCCCCGTAGGTGAGGTTCTGCGGATAGAGCCACATGGTCTCCTGCAGGCCCTCGACCACGGACGGCGGCAGCTTGGCGCTGACCTCGAAGGCGCCGTAGGTCTGGTCGAAGAGTCCTGACGTCGACACCATGCCCGCCTCGTAGCTCGTCGTGAAGCTGTTGCTCCCGTCCGGGCAGGTGAAGGGTGCCACCTGCTGCGCCGTCAGGTTCAGGTCCCCGCCCGAGACGGAGATCGTGCCGGGGTTGTCGACGTAACAGGCCGTGGCGCCGTTGACGAAGCCACTGCTCGCGGTGACCTGGGGCACCCAGTTGCTCGTGTTCAGCGTCGTCCCGTTGAACTCGTCGTCGAAAGTGCAGTTCCACGTCCCCGGGAGGCCGAGTGGCGTGGTCCCCTGGCAACCCGAGGCCACTTCCGAGGTCGGCGCCGGAAGAGTCGCTGCCGGTTGCCGGCCATAGATCTTCTCGGGCCCGGCGGCCAGCGGCGATGCGCCGGCCAGCACTGACGTCGATGTCGTGGTCGCCGCCGCGGTGGGTGTCGGTCGGACGCCGGAGACGCTCGCAGGGGCGAGACGCGAAGGTCCGGCCGCTGGCGTTGGCGTTGCCGTTGCCGTTGCCGTTGGCGTTGCCGTTGCCGTTGCCGTTGCCGTTGCCGTTGGCGTTGCCGTTGCCGTTGCCG
>DATCEZ010000046.1:0-3679 GCA_036509775.1 Acidimicrobiales bacterium | reverse complement strand
GGACGACCGCCCGCCCCTCTACACGTTCCCGCGGGCGACGTGGCGGCGCGAGCTGCTCCCCGCGGCCCAGATCGTCCCGGCGCCGACCGCGTCGTTCCGGGGCACGGTCACCGTGGGCGGGCGCACCCTGGAACTCGACGGAGCGCCTGGCGGCGCGGCCCACATCTACGGTCACGGCAACGCCGAGCGCTGGGGTTGGCTGCACGCCGACCTCGGCGATGGGGACGTGCTCGAGGTGGTGGCCGCGGTGTCGCGCCGTCCCGGCCTGCGTCGGCTGCCACCTCTGCCGTTCGTGCGTCTGCGTCTCGACACCATCGACTGGCCGAGGTTCGGGCTGCTCGCCGCCCTCGGCGCCTCAGCCCACCTCGGGCTCCCCGACTGGGACGTCACCGTCCGCTCCGGCCGCCGCCGCCTGCGGGTACGGGTCGCCCAGCCCGCCGACCGCAACGTGGCGGTCGAGTACCACGACCCCGACGGCGCCCCGGCCACCTGTACGAACAGCGAGCGGGCCGACGCAGAGATCGTGCTCGAGCGCCGGACCGCGAGCGGCTGGGCGGTCGAACGGCGCTGGACGCTCACGGGCACGGCCCACGCCGAGATCGGGAGCAGGCCGTGAGCGGACGCCGCCCCTCGGCCGCCACCGTGGGCTTCTACGCCCGCGCTGCTCGACACCGACCACACCGGGCTAGACCCCTTCCGGCTGGCCGCTGAGGTCTACTGACTGGCCGACCGGATCAGCCCGATCGTCCGCGCCGGCCTGCGCGCCGGCCACGCCACCACCGACGTCACCGACGTCACCGCGGTGGCCCTGATCGGACGGCGCCGACGAAGATCCGGAGCCTGTGCTTTTCCGGGCTCCCTTCTGGATCGATCTTGTACCCTTGGGCCGACGACAGTCGCTGCGCCGAACAGTTCCCACTTCGGGTAGGTGGGGATCACCGGCGCAACATTGGCTGGAGTCACCAGGAAAGGTGCGAGAGCGGCCGCACTCGTAGTGCGCCTGGCAGAGGAGAACTCGAGATGGGGCTACCGGCGCATCCAGGGCGAGCTGCTCAAGCTCGGTGTACGCCTGGCCGTGAGCATCGTCGCCCGGATCGTGAAGGACCATGGCCTCGGTCCTGCTCCTCGCCGAGGTGGTCCCACCTGGCGTCAGTTCCTGCGCGCTCAAGCGTCGGGCCTCGTGGCCACGGATTTCTTTACGTCCGACACCGTGTGGCTGAAACGGCACTGTTGCGTTGACGGATCGTGTGGTTGTCGGCGAGGGTGTCGGAATGAAACGCAATCGTCGCGTGTCGCTGTCCGTGTCCGAGCTGTCGGCACTTTCCGAGTTACCGGTTCTCTCCCGAGGTGATCCTGTTGGCGGTGCGTTCGTATCTGCGGTTCGGCCTCTCCTACCGGGACCTCGAGGAACTCCTCGCTGAAGGCGGTATCGAAGTTGATCACGTCACCTTGTACCGTTGGGTGCAACGTTTTACGCCCTTGCTGATCGACGCGGCCCGGCCGTGCCGGCACACGGTCGGGGGCCGTTGGTTCGTCGACGACCCGAAACCTACGTGACAAGTCGCCGGTGTATGGCGGTACGTCTACCGGGCAGTGGACGGGCACGGCCAGGTGATCGACGTGTACGTGTCGGCTCGGCGTGACATCATGGCGCCCCGACAGTTCTTCAGTGCCGCGCTGACCGCGTATGGTCAACCGGACGAGGTCGTGACCGACCGGGCCCCGGCCCTGAAGCATGTGATCGATGAGCTGTTACCCGCGGCGTTCCACAACACCGAGAAGTACGCGAACAATCGTGTCGAATGTGACCACGGCCGGCTCAAGGCCCGGCTGCGACCGATGCGGGGGCTGAAGACTGACCGGACCGCACGGGTGGTCATTCGCGGTCACGCTCTCCTGCAGAACATTCGCCGCGGCCACTACGCACTCCGCGTCGATGCCCGAAACCGTCATCTCCGAGTCCCGGCAGCATTCGATGAACTCGCAGGAACAATTCACCGAAGATTGGAGCCCAAGATCGCTGGTCCGCGCTACGCGATCGAACAATGCAACAGAGCCCATCAGAGTCTGTTTCGGACCCAAGGCAGTTCAGCCGGCAATACCTCGGCCAGAGCAGGTTCGGGACTTTGTGCCCTAGGAGATCGAGTTCCGCCGGCGTAGGTTCTCCCTATGGGACACGGGAACGACGGGCTGTTCCTCGACCTGGCGGGGCTGGGGGAAGACGAACTGGCACTGCGAGAGCAGGCCCACCGGATCGCCGTGGAGGTACTCCGGCCGGCGGCGTGGGCTCTCGACCGCATGAGCCCGACTGAGCGCATCGCCCCTGGGTCCCCCTTCTTCACGACGATGGCGACATTGAAGGCCCTCGGTTATCACCGGTTCTTCCTGCCCGCGGAGGCGGGCGGCCCGGAGGAACCGCTCTCTCCGCTCGCCCAGTCCGTAGTCCTCGAGGAGCTGGGCTGGGGAAGCCTCGGGCTGGCGACCGCCTTCTTGGTCGACATGCTCCCGGTGATCACCATGTCCCGGTTCGGGAGCCCGGAGCTGCAGGCCGAGCTCATGGTGCCGTGGGTCGAGGACGAGACGGGTGCCTTCCACGGGTGTTGGGCGATCACCGAGCCGGATCACGGGAGCGACTTCATCGGGGTGCGCGACGGCGACGCTCCAACCTACGGCCGGGCCCAGTTGGTGGCCGAGCCGGGTGATGGTGGCTGGGTGTTGCGGGGCCAGAAGTCGGCATGGGTGAGCTCGGGCCCGATCGCCACCCATGCGGCCGTCCACGCCCAGGCCGGCCGTGACGGCGACCTGTTCCACAGCCTCTTCGCCATCGTCCCCCTCGACAATTCCGGAGTGCGTCGAGGCCCTCCTGCCGACATGCTCGGCGTGCGGGACGATCCCCAGGGCGAGTTGTTCTTCGACGATGTCTTCGTGCCGCAACGCAATGTGCTCGTCCCGCCCGGGCCCTTTTACCCGGCCTTCGGCGACCAGCTGCTGTGCCTGACGAGCTCGGTGATCTCCAACGTCGCCGTCGGTGTGGCACGCGCCGCCTTCGAGGAGGCGCTCCACCATGCCCGCCAGCGCATCCAGGGCGGCGGGCCCATCGCCCGCCACAAGAACATCCAGCTCACCTTGTATTCGATGTTCGAGCGTGTCGAAACAGCACGCGCCTACACCCGCGCCGCACTGGCCCACACGCAGGCGAACGTCCCCGGGTCGTCCCCTGGGGCCCTTGGGGCGTCGCCACGCCACGCCCGCGCCGCGCAGGTGTACGCCAAGCGGGCGGCCTACGAGGTCGCCCATGACGCTTTGCAGGTATTCGGCGCCCAGGGGTTGAGCCGCGACTCGCTGATCGAGAAGCTCTTCCGCGACGCCCGGAGCCTGCTGATCGAGGACGGGACGCTTGAGGTCCTTGCTCTCGACGCGTCCCGCGACCTTGTCCAGAACTATGAGCACGAGACTTATGACCTCGAGGAGATGATGGCGACATGGTGACCATGAAGAGCACACCGCTGGACGCACCCCTGTTCCAGATGGATCCGGAGCGCGGGATTGAGTACTGGGGATGCCGGGCCGTCATAGCTGGCTTCACCGTGGCCGGCGACGTGTCCGACCTTGTCCCGCGCGGCCTCCACCTCGACTCCCCGGCGCTCGGTGCTGTCCTCGTTGCCGACTACGGCGCCAG
>DATCEZ010000045.1:0-6523 GCA_036509775.1 Acidimicrobiales bacterium | reverse complement strand
AAGAACTACTTCTACCCGGACCAGGCCAAGGACTATCAGATCAGCCAGTACGACGAGCCGATCAACCTGAACGGCTCACTCGAGCTGCCCGGCGGGTTCATGGTCGGCGTGACGCGGGCGCACCTGGAGGAGGACACCGGCAAGCTGACCCATGTGGGGGCGAGCGGCCGCATCAACTCGGCCCATCACGCGCTGGTGGACTACAACCGGTCCGGCGTCCCGCTGGTCGAGATCGTGAGCGAACCGGACATGCGGTCGGCCGCCCAGGCCCGGGCCTACGCCGCGGAGCTGCGGGGCATCCTGGTCGCCACCGGCGCCTCCGATGGCCGCATGGAAGAAGGGTCGATGCGGATCGACGCCAACGTCTCGGTCCGTCCGGTCGGCACGGCCGCCTTCGGGACGCGCTGCGAAATCAAGAACCTCAACTCGCTCCGTTCGTTGGGCCGCGCCATTGAGTACGAGGCGGCGCGCCAGATCGCCCTGCTCGAGTCCGGTGGCACCGTCACGCAGGAGACCCGGCACTGGGACGAGTCGGCCGGACGCACCGATTCGATGCGCTCCAAGGAAGAGGCCAACGACTACCGCTACTTCCCTGAGCCGGACCTGGTGCCCCTGGCGCCCGACGCGGCGTGGCAGGAGAGGGTGCGAGCGGGCCTGGGTGCGATGCCGGCGGACCGCCGGGCCGTCCTGGCCTCCGCGCTGGGAGGCGCACCGACCGAAGCGGAGACGGACCAGATCCATGCGGTCGTCGACCTGGGCCTCGACACGCTGGTGGTGACGGCCGCCGATGCCGGTGTGCCGGTCGCGCTGGCGCTGGCCCGCGCCGCCAACGAGGTCGCCGCCCAGGGCCAGGCCGGTCGCGCCCTGGACCCCGGGACCTATGCCGCCGCACTGGCCCTGGAGTCAGGCGGTCAGCTCTCCGCCACGCAATCGAAGGCCGTGCTCGGCGCGCTGCTCGAGCGCGGCGGGGGAGACCCGGCCGCAGTGGCCAAGGAGATGGGCTTCGAGGCACTCGCGTCCGACACCCTGGGCTCCGTGCTCGACGAGGTCATCGCCGCCCACGCCGATGAATGGGCGCGCTTCGTCGAGGGCGACGACAAGTTGATGGGTTTCTTCACGGGCGCGGTCATGAAGGCCACGTCGGGGAAGGCCAACGGGAAGGAAGTGGCAGCGGAGCTACGGAGCCGCCGCGGCTGACCTGCCCCGGTCCGACTCGGCGGAGCGCCGAGCGGCCGTGGCCCTCGTCCACAACGGCGAGGGGCGCGACGCCATAGGGCGCCCGCTCGGGCCGGCGAACTGCAGCTCCTCATTGGGGCTCCCAGACATGCTCCATCCATTGCTGTGGACCACGTGATGGTGATGAAGGCACATGAGCGCGAGGTTGTCGAGGTCGGTCTTGCCTCCCGGTTCCCAGGGCACAATGTGATGCACGTTGGTGAAGGTCACGTTGGTGCATCCGGGAAACCGGCAGTGGCGGTCTCGTCGCATCACCTCCCGGCGCTGGGCATCCGTCGGGAACCGCCGGGCCCGGCCTTCGTACATGGTGTGGCCGGCGTCATCGTCGACAGCGATGGCGATCGTGGCGTCACACGCCAGCCGCTGCACGGTCTCGCAATCGATCAGCCCGTCCCGCTCGAGTTCCCCGGCCAGCTCGGTGGCTTCGACGGCGTCGTCGACGAGTGCCTCGAGCGGGACATGCACAACGACGAGATTCGGGCTGACGGTGGCCCCCTCACTCGATGCTCCTGCGTTCGACGAGCTGACGATGCCGGTGAGGGCGTCGCAGACGCGCTGATCCCAGGGCGTCTCGCCGTCGGTGGGCACCTGAAGGGCCTTGGCTTCCAAGGTCGCGCGCACCTCGGCATAGGTAGCGGCCGGGAGCTGTGCCGTCACGGTGCGAAAAGGGTCGTTGAAGCGGACGAAGCGACGCTCGTGATCGGAGCGAGAGGGGGTGGGGGAGTGGGACGCGGCGACCTGCGCCATCGTGCGGGCGACGTCGGCCAGCTCCCGCACCGTGCACCGCTCGGCCTGCTCTTTCAGTCCCTCGTCCGTCTCCGGCGTCGCGATGTCGGCCACGGCTCGCATTTTGTCGAAGGAGATAGCACCGGCGCAGACGGCGCCGATGAGGTGCGGGAGATCCCAAGCCTTCTCGCCGCCACGAGTCAGCCCGCGTGCGGTTGCCAACGAAATTCCGTAGCGCTCAGTGGCCCACTTTTCGATAGAAGTCGCACCCTCGTCTCTGAAGGCCTGCCTTCGCTCCAACTCAGCCAGGCGGAGTGCGATGTTTCCCTCGGTGGCCTCCCTCACGCCGAAGAGCTCGTCGAGATCGGACCAGAGCTCGCCCTTCGACTCGGCGGCCACCCCACTGATCAGTGCGGCGCCTAATTCACCGTGGGCTACTGGAGTGTCGGTGTCGGGCATCAGTGAGAACGGTCGGCGCCGTGCATTGTTGGGCCGAAGACCCGGCAAATGTCCGAATCAGTCGATCGGGCCCACCATGTAGCGATCGAGGGTGGGCCCGGCCCAGCGGGCGATCTCCTCGGGTGTGGTCGTGGAGATCGGCGGCACCCGGAGGATGGAGCGGATGAAGGCCAGACCCATCAGCTGCGACGAGACGAGCGTACGTCGTTGGCGTCGGCCGGCGACCAATATGCTGGTCGCCCATATGACGTCGGACGACATCGAAACCCGCACGCTGGTCTCGCTCAACCCCGGGCGCGACGTGCAACGCGTCGGCACGGCCCAGTTCCTGGGTGAGGACGTCGAGAAGATCCACGATCCGGTCTGGGCCGTCATCGGCAACCTGGGCGACAGCCAGTGCTATCTCGGCGTCACCGCCAAGGTGCAGGCCGTCCAGGCGGCACTCCACAACCGCATCGCCGACGACCATCTCGGCGTCCGGCTGATCGCCCCGGCCTTCACGCTCGGGGTCTCGGACGGCCAACTCAACGGCACGCCGCAGATGCGCTTCTCCCTCATCGGGCGCGAGCTCGTCCACGACGTGGCCGACGTCCACCTGGCCGCCAACGGCGTCGCCGGCCTCATCGCCGTGGTCGCCTGCGACAAGCCCCCGGTCGGGACCCTGGCCGCCATCCTCGAGAACGACACGCCGGCCGTGATCCTCTCCGACGGCTCCATCCACCCCGGCATCGACCCCGCCACCGGCGACCCCATCGACCTGGTGTCCGCCTTCCAGATGGCCGACCAACCCGAAGACGTCCGCACCAAATACGCCCTGCACGCCTGCCCCGGCCAGGGCAGCTGCGGCGGCATGTTCACCTACAACACCATGCAGACGTTCATCGCGGTGCTGGGCCTCGAGCCACTTCATATGGTGTCGCCGGCCTCGGACGACCCCCGCCGCGTCGCCGACTTCCCCGACCAGATGGTCGACTGCCTCCTCACCATGCACGAGAAGGGCATCAAGCCCAGCGACATCGTGACGCCGGCCTCGCTGCGCAACGCCGTGACCGTCGCCATCGCCATGGGCGGCTCCACCAACGTCGTGCTGCACAGCGTCGAGCTCGCCCGCGCCGCCGGCATCGACTTCTGGGCCGAGGCGATGAGCCAGGCCGAGTTCAACGCGCTGGCCCGCCGCCTGCCCGTCGTCGTCAATATGAGGCCTTTCGGCGAGTACTCCATGGTCGACGTGGACGCTGCCGGCGGCCTGCAGGTCATTGTGAAGGAGCTCTTGGATGCTGACTTCCTCGATGGTTCTGCCCTCACCTGTACAGGAGAGACTCTGGCCGACCAGGTGGCGCGGCTGGCGCCGCCCGCGCCCGATCACGAGGTCATCTACAGCGTGGAGAAGCCGTTCAAGGACACCGGCGGGCTGCGCCTGCTGCAGGGCAACCTGGCGCCCGACGGCGGGGCCATCCTGAAGGTGGCCGGCGTCGAGGGCGGCGTGAGCGACGGCGTGTTCACCGGTCGGGCCCGGGTGTTCAACGGCGAGCGCGACCTCATTGACGCGCTCGACCATCACCCCGACAGCTTCAGCGACAACGACATGGTGGTCATCCGCTACGTCGGCCCCCGGGGCGCCCCCGGCATGCCCGAGCTGCTCGACCCCACCTCGCGCATCACGGCGCTCTGCCGCCAGCGCAACATCACCATCGCGCTCATGACCGACGCCCGCTTCTCGGGCGGTTCGGTCGGGCTGGTCATCGGCCACGTGGCACCCGAGGCGTTCCTCGGGGGGCCGATCGCCTTGGTGGAGGACGGGGACACCATTGTGATCGACGTCAACACAGACAGGATCGACTGCCCGCAACTGGCCGACCCGGCCGAGCTCGAGCGCCGGGCGGCGGCCTGGCAGGCGGCGACCGAGGCCAACGGCGGCGTCCACCCCGACGTGACGCCGGTGAAGGACCGGGTCCTCGCCCGCATGCGGGCCACGGCCCTTCCGGCCCTCCTCGGCGGAGGCATGGCCACCTAGGGGTTGTCGTGCGCCGCCCGACATGCCACAATGTGCACCTCATGCAGGCACGTAGCTTCCGTCCCGAGATTCTGGTACTCGTAACGTAGGCACGCGCCCCCATCGGAACGCGTGCCTTACGACCTCCCAACCTGGGGGGTCTTTTCAATTTCCGGACGAAATCCGCTACCGCCACCGCAGATCAGCAGAGCCGCACGACAGAGAGCAGAACAGGGGAGTCATATGAAGATGACCGGGGCCCAGGCCCTCATAAAGAGCCTCGAGATGCAGGGGACCGACGTCATGTTCGGCCTGCCCGGCGGCGCCATCCTGCCCGTCTACGACCCGATCATCGACTCCTCCATCCGCCACATCCTGGTGCGCCACGAGCAGGGCGCAGGTCATATGGCAGAGGGCTACGCCATGGCGACCGGGCGGCCCGGCGTGGCCATCGTCACCAGCGGGCCGGGCGCCACCAACATCGTGACGCCGCTCGCCAACGCCTACATGGACTCGACGCCCCTGATCGTCGTGTCGGGCCAGGTGGCCACCGGCTCCATCGGCACCGACGCCTTCCAGGAGTGCGACATCACCGGCGTCACCATGGGCATCACCAAGCACAACTGGCTCATCAAGGACGCCAACGACATCCCCCGGGTCGTGGCGGCTGCGTTCCACGTCGCCACCACGGGGCGGCCGGGGCCGGTGCTGATCGACCTGCCCAAGGACATCTCGAACGCCACCATGGAGTGGTACTGGCCGACGTCCGTCGAGGATCTCGACCTGCCCGGCTACCACCCGGTGACGTTCGGCGATCCCGTGCTCATCGGGCAGGCGGCCGAGCTGATCTCCCAGGCCCATCGCCCCGTCTTCTACGTCGGCGGCGGTGTCCTCAAGGCCCGGGCCGCTGACGCACTGCGGGTGCTGGCCGAGCGCACCGGCATTCCCGTCGTCACCACGCTCATGGCCCGGGGCGCCTTCCCCGACTCGCACCCCCAGGCGCTCGGCATGCCCGGCATGCACGGCCACTACACGGCGGTCACCGCGCTGCAAAAGAGCGACCTGCTGATCAGCCTCGGCGCCCGCTTCGACGACCGGGTCACCGGGAAGATCAGCGCCTTCGCACCCGAGGCCAAAATCATCCATGTCGACATCGACCCCGCCGAGCTGGGCAAGGTGCGCACCCCCGACGTGGGCATCGCCGGCGACTGCCGTCAGGTCATAGAGGAGATGTTGCTGGCCATGGACGCCCGTGGCGACGACACGCACCCGCTGGTCCAGGACCTGGCGCCCTGGTGGAAGCAGCTCAACGAGTGGCGTGAGCGCTTTCCGCTCTATTACGAGGATGTCGAGGGCGGGGCGATCAAGCCGCAGAACGTGGTGGAGCAGCTGCGTGACTCGTCGTCGGAGGACACCATCGTCGTGGCCGGTGTGGGCCAACACCAAATGTGGGCCTCGCAGTACTGGAAGTTCGAGCACCCCTACACCTGGGTCAACTCCGGTGGGGCCGGCACCATGGGCTTCGCCGTGCCGGCCGCCATCGGGGCCAAGGTGGGCCGACCGGACCGGACCGTGTGGGCCATCGACGGCGACGGCTGCTTCCAAATGACGGCGCAGGAGCTCGTCACGGCCAGCTCAGAGCAGATCCCGGTGAAGATCGCCATCCTCAACAACGCCTATCTGGGCATGGTGCGCCAGTGGCAGGAGATGTTCTACGAGGAGCGCTACTCGGAGGTGTATCTGTCCCCGGACCTGCCCGACTACGTCAAGTGGGCCGAGGCCATGGGGTGCGTGGGCATCAAGGCCGAGACGCCCGAGGACGTGGGGCCGGCCATTGAGAAGGCGAACTCCATCGACGACCGCCCGGTCGTGGTGGACTTCCGCACCGACGCCCGGGAGAAGGTCTTCCCGATGGTGCCGGCCGGCGCCTCCAATGACGACATCGTCGTCCACCCCGACCAGCTCAAGGCGGCGGCCCGATGACCCCGGCCCCGCTGCACGCCGTGTCCGGACCCGACGGAACCGCCGGTGACGGCCCCATCGGCCCCGGTCGTCGGGCGACGCCGGGCCAGCGCCACCACATTTTGTCGGTGCTGGTCGAGAACAAGG
>DATCEZ010000044.1:0-3454 GCA_036509775.1 Acidimicrobiales bacterium | reverse complement strand
CTTCCGCCGGGACCTCCGCAAAGCGGCAGACAGGTTGGGGCGGGTCTGATCCGCGCCAGGCCGAACCCGCGCCGAGGTCCGCTCAGCTGGTCGTGCAGGCCTGGGTGTAGATGGCGCTCGGGACCAGATGGTTGTTGCAGGCGTTGGCCCGGTCGGCCACTGACCAGCTCGAGCCTTGGGACTGCAGCACAATGACTGCGTCGAACGAGGCTGCGCCGGAGCCTACGGTGACGTCGGCGTAGGCCCACGAGCCCGAACAACCGAACCCGTTCACTGCGCTCACGGAGCCGACGCTGCTGGAGCTCTCGGCCGCGGCCGTGATGAGGCTCTTGGTGCAGGCGAGGTCCGAGGAGGACGACGAAGTCGTGGTCGTGGTCGCTGGGGAGGGGGAGCCGTTGTTGGAGCAGGCGCTCAGCACCAGCGCAGCGAGCAGGCCGCTCGCAACGAGGAAAGGAACAGTTGCTCTCGGCTGCATGTGCCCTCCGCTCGCTCGCCTGCGTCTACAACCCCAATTCGGGCGCTGGTGTCTCAGGTGGCGGGAGGGGCCGGGAGCGCCGTGGCGAGTCCGAGTGTGCCGAGCAGGTCAAGCGTTCCCAGAGGCGGCGCGTCCTCCAGCACGCGTTCGATGAAGCGCTGCACGTGGCGGAACACTTCCCGGCTGTCGTCCGCCCAGGGCATCAATATTTCGAAGACGTGGAACATGCCCTCGAATTCCCGGGCGTCGGTGGGCACTCCGGCGGCGCGCAGTCGGTCGACGTAGCGACGGATGGGATCGCGGAACATCTCGTCACCGCCCCAGGTGACGCACGTCGGCGGGAACCCGCTCAGGTTGGCGTTGAGCGGGGCGACCGGGCTGCTCGTGACGTCCGTGCCATGGAGGTAGGCGGACGTCGGGATGTTCCACGGAAGGATGTC
Organism: Acidimicrobiales bacterium; assembly: GCA_036509775.1. Classification (GTDB taxonomy): domain Bacteria; phylum Actinomycetota; class Acidimicrobiia; order Acidimicrobiales; family RAAP-2; genus Bog-473. The sequence goes on along the minus strand of DATCEZ010000044.1, from coordinate 2,539 downwards.
GCGATCCGCGTTTTCGGTGATGGAGTCCTCGTCGAGGCGGAGGTCGACCTCAGGGGAGAAGAGCACGAGACCGCCCGGCCGGACGGGATCGATCGTCTCGGCGTCCTCGAGGAGGACGGTGTTGGCCAGTCCGCCGCCGCCTGAGTCGCCGGCGAGGAAGATGCGCTCGCACGGGATGCCCAGCTCGAGGAACGCCATGAAGATCGCCGAGGCATCTTCGGCGCCGGCGGGGTACGGGAACTCGGGAGCAAGGCGGTAGTCCGCCACGAAGACCGCGCAGCCGGTCGCCCGGCATACCTGCGCCGTGAAGAACGCGTACATCGTGGGCGACGTCCCGATGTACCCGCCGCCGTGTAGGTAGAGCACAACTCCCTCGGGGACCATATGGCGCGGGTTGTAGAGGATGCCGGGGACGCCGCCGAATTCGGCGGGACGTCCCTCGACGTCGAGGGAGCGCACGATCGGGGGCATGATCCGTTTGCAGATGTCGTCGAGCACGAGCTCGAGTGATCGGAATTCGGGGATACGCAGCGAGGAGCTGTAGCCCATGAAAGCGCGGATGACTTCGCGTGTCACCGTGATGCCGAGGTTGGAGAGCGGCGACGACTGACCGCGGAAGGGATGGCGAAACGGCACGCGGGCCAGGGCGGTGGCGAAGTGGCCCGCCAGCAACGAGACGTCGAGCGCCACGATGGGTGCGCGCGCTGTCTCGACCTCGGGGCGGTTTCCCATTGCCACGGCGTCACGTTCGCAGCGGCCCGGGGAGAACGTCAACTCCCCGACCGTCGAGGCGTCGTCGACCCCGCCCGATGGGCTGGGGATTCGTGCCGGCGACCCAGTGCTCGCTGCCACATCGCATATGAGCAGGGGTTGCGGTCGGACTCGCCGTGATACCGTACGGCCAGCAACACATGCTTGTAGCTGTACTGCCCGCGAGGGGAAGCCGGTGGGAATCCGGCGCTGGTCCGCAACCGTGAAGGGTGCGCCGACGAGGCGACACCATGAGCCGGGATACCTCAAGGTCAGAAGAGTTCCCACCGTCGAGACACAAGGACCGGGGCTCGGTGGGACCCCGCAGGTGCGGAGTTTTCCGGGTCGAGGTCCGGGAAGCGAGAACCGTGCACCTCATCCGCCGCACCCTCCTGGGTGCCTCCGCCGTCGGACTGGCCACGTTGTTGACGTCGGCCACTCTCCTGTGGCTCGCAGCGCCTGCCGGCGCCGCCTCGGCGCAGCCCCAGATCCCACAGTTCGCGGCGGCGCAAGCCGCAGCCAAATGGCTGGTGACCCAGCAGGCCGGTGACGGGAGTATCGGGGGCGCTCTCTCAGCGACGGCAAACGGCATTCTTGCTCTGGCCGCCGCGCACGACACCGCCGCAGCGCAGTCGGCTTTGTCGTACATGGAGGCCAACGCCAACGCGTTCATCAATTCGTCGTCGACCCAAAATACCGATGGACCCGGTCAGTTGGCGTTGCTGGTCCTTGACGCGCACGCAATGAAAGTCGATCCGACCAACTTCGGTGGGACGAACCTCCCGGCGAGGATGGTGGCCACCGAGCAGACGTCGGGTGCCGACGCCGGACTGTTCGGGACGGAGACGCAGTTGAACGCCTTCACCGTCGGAGGCTACGTCCAAGGGTTGGTTTTCACCGCCCTCAAGGCGACCGGGCAAACGGCCGACGCGGCGGCGATCAACTGGCTGACGGGACAGCAGTGCCCCAGCGGGGGGTGGGTCCTGCAGAGTCAGGCCACCTCCTTCGGCGGGTGCACGGAGGATCCCTCGAACGGCACGGGCCCGGACACGAACTCGACCTCTCTCGCCCTGCAGGGACTGGCTGCCCAGGGGGCCCTGACGCCTGGCGTGCAAACGAGCGCCCTCTCCTTCCTCACCAGCGGGCAGGACGCCGACGGAGGCTGGAGCCTCTACCAGAGTTCCTCCGCGCAGCCGCAGCTGAGCGACCCCCAGTCCACCGGCCTGGTGATTCAGGCTCTGGCGGCCCTGGGGTTGTCACCGACGGGTGCCACCTTCACCAGTTCGGGGAAGTCGCCTGTGAGCGCACTGCTGTCGTTCGTGGTGAATTCGGGGAGCGACGCGGGTGCCATCTTCTCCCCCTTCGGTTCGCCGACGACCGGAGACGTCCCGTCCACGAATCAGGTGACGCCGATCCTGGCCGGCTTGACCTACGGCTTCGGGCCGACGAACTCGTACTGGGTCGTGACGGCCACGGCTTCGGTCCACCCGTTCGGTTCGGCGAAGACGTTCGGATCGCTGGCGTCGCTCAACAAGCCGATCGTCGGCATGGCAACCACGCTGAATGGCCTCGGCTACTGGCTCGTGGCGTCTGACGGAGGCGTCTTCAGCTATGGCAATGCGGCCTTCCTGGGCTCGCGCGGTGGCCAGCCTCTCAACAAGCCGATCGTCGGCATGGCGGCGACGCCTGACGGTGGCGGCTACTGGTTGGTGGCCTCCGACGGCGGGATCTTCAGCTACGGCGATGCGGCGTTCTTCGGCTCCCGAGGCGGCCAGGTACTCAACAAGCC
>DATCEZ010000043.1:0-7580 GCA_036509775.1 Acidimicrobiales bacterium | reverse complement strand
CGACGACCTCGAGGCCGGGAGCTTCGTCGTCCATCGCCAGCACGGCGTGGCGCGCTTCGAGGGGGTGACGACCAGGACGATGGGTGGGACCACCCGTGACTACCTGATCCTGCAGTACCGCGGCTCGGATCGCCTCTACCTTCCCGTCGAGCAGATAGAGGCGATCACGCCCTACAGCGGTGGCGAGTCCCCGACGCTCTCGAAGATGGGTGGCTCGGACTGGCAGAAGACGCGGGCCAAGGCGCGCGCCGCGGCGAACGAGGTGGCAGCCGAGCTGGTGGAGCTGTACAGGCGCCGTCTGGCCGTCGAGGGCAGGGCGTTCGGCCCGGACACGCCGTGGCAGACCGAGATGGAGGGCTCATTCGGTTTTGTCGAGACCGAGGACCAGCTCAAGGCGATCCTTGACGTGAAGGCCGACATGGAGGAGCCGCGACCGATGGACCGGCTCGTCTGTGGCGATGTCGGCTTCGGCAAGACCGAGGTCGCCCTACGCGCCGCTTTCAAGGCGGTGCAGGAGGGGACGCAGGCCGCCGTGCTGGCGCCCACCACGCTGCTGGCCAGCCAACACGCGCAGACCTTCGCCGACCGCTTCGCGCCGTACCCCGTCCGGGTGGAACTGCTGAGCCGCTTCCTCTCGCCGGCCGAACAACGCAAGGTCGTGCAGGGCCTGGCCGACGGGAGCGTCGACGTCGTCGTCGGCACCCACCGCCTGCTGGCGCAGGACGTCCAGTTCAAGGACCTCGGGATTCTGGTGGTGGACGAGGAACAACGCTTCGGGGTGACGCACAAGGAGGCCGTCAAGCGTATGGCGGAGGGCGTCGACGTGCTCACGCTGACGGCCAGCCCGATCCCGCGCACGCTGGAGATGGCGCTGACGGGCATACGCGACCTCTCCATGGTCAACACCCCGCCCGCGGACCGGCGGCCGATCCTCACCTACGTCGGGGAGCACGACCCATCGGCCATCAGCGAGGCGCTGCGGCGCGAGATGCTGCGCGAGGGGCAGGTCTTCTATGTGCACAACCGCGTCTCGGACATTGACCGGGTCGCCCGTGACATCCGCGCCATGGTCCCCGAGGCCAGGGTGGCCGTGGCCCACGGCCAGATGGACGAGGGGAGCCTCGAGACCGTGGTGCTCGACTTCTGGGAGCGGCGTTACGACGTGCTCGTCTGCACGACCATCATTGAGTCGGGCATCGACATGCCGTCGGTCAACACGCTCATCGTCGACCGGGCCGACCTGTTGGGCCTGGGTCAGCTGCACCAGATCCGGGGCCGGGTGGGCCGCAGCGGCCAACGGGCCTACGCCTACCTGTTCCACCCGGCGGACCGGGTGCTCTCCGAGCAGGCCTACGAGCGTCTGAAGACCATCGGCGAGCACACCGAGCTGGGCTCTGGCTTCAAGATCGCCATGCGGGACCTGGAGATCCGCGGCGCGGGCAACCTCTTGGGCTCGGACCAGTCGGGTCACATTGCCGCGGTTGGCTACGACCTGTACGTGCAGCTGGTCGCCGAGGCGGTGGCGGAGGCCCGAGGTGAGCCCCGGCCGACGCCGTCGACTGTCTCACTCGACGTCCCGGGCGACGCGCACCTCCCCAAGGACTATGTGGCGGCCGAAGATGCCCGGCTGGAGGCGTACCGCCGCCTCGCCTCGGCCACCTCCCTGGCCGACGTGGACGACATCGGAGCCGAGTGGGTGGACCGCTACGGCCCTCTCCCGTCTGCTGCCGACGGGCTGCTGGCCCTGGCCCGGCTCCGGGCCGCCGCGCTGGCGCGCGGCATCAAGGAGGTGGCCATGAGCTCGGTGCGGGCCGCGGGTGGGCGACCGCCCACGGTGCGGGTCTCGCCGGTGTCGCTGCCGGCCAGTGCCCAGGTGCGCCTGCGCCGCCTGATTCCGGGCGCGACGTACCGCGAGGACCTGGCCCAGCTGCTGGTTCCCATCACCAACGGGGATTCGGCGCCCGACACCGTGCGGGGCCTGATTGAGGAGTTGCTCCCCCTGGCCGATGTGAGTTCCGGCGGGGACACCTTGTAAGGTGCGCGGCGCGTGAAGCGACTCATCGTCCTCCTCATCGTCCTCGCCGGCGGCGTTGCTGCGGCTTCGTTCCTCGTGCCGTCGCATGCTGCGACGGTCAACGGCTCGAGCGTCAGTCAGGCGGTTCTCAACTCCGACGTCAGCGCTATTGCCGGTAGCCCCTACTACCAGTGCTATCTCAACTCCGAGGCGTATCTGTCGTCGAACGGGAGCGAGCAGTTGCCGTCCGTCGTCGGTGCCGGCACGAGCCAGTACGCCGGGGACCACCCGACGGCGACCGCCGGCTTCACGTCGTACTACCTCTCGCAGGAAGTCAACCAACAGCTCGTGGCGGAGGTGGCCAACCAACACGACGTCACGGCGACCCCGGCCGACCTCAAGATGGCCCGCGCCGCCCTGACCAATCAGATCAGCACCGTCATGACCGAGATCCTCCAGACCCAGCAGGGCCAGAACGTGCAATACGGCTGCAGCCTGACAGGCCGGGCGATCACGGGCACACAGGTGCTGAGCAGTATGCCGACCTCCTTCGTCGACACACAGGCGCAGTTCGTGGCCACGATCACCGTGCTCGAGGAGGACCTCTCGGGCGTCGGCTCCAGCGACGCGGACCTGCAGAACTACTTCACGGCGCATCAGTCGCAGTTCGATACGGTCTGTCTCACCGCGGCGCCCTTCACCAGTAGCGCCGCGGCGGAGGACGCCGCCGCTCAGGTCGCCTTCGGCACGCCGTTCGCCACCGTGGCGGCGAGCGCCAACGGGGGTGCGCAGGGTTGCCATCTCCTGCCCGAATTCGAGGCCCAGCTCCCGTCTGATGCCGGACTCGGCACGCTGGCCACGGGCGCCGTCTCGGCGCCCATCAGTCTGAGCAGTAGTGAGTACGTGTTGGTACAGATCACCAAGCGGACCCCGTCGTCCTTCAGTGCGGCGGAGGCGGCGGTGAAGAGCGCCGTGCAGGCCAAGGGGAGTACGGCTGTGCAGAAGGCGCTGACCGCCGACGAGCGCCGAACCTCGGTGGCCGTGAACCCGCAGTACGGGGTGTGGTCGTCCGTGAACGCGGCGGTGCTTCCGCCGCTGACCCCGAACCCCTCCGAAGTGTTGAATGCCGCCGCCAACGAGAGGCGGTCCGCCCCGGCCTCGGTTTCAGGGCTGGGCTCCTCGCCGTCGGGCGCCGCCGGCACGGGCGCCTCGGGTGCCTCGGGTGGGGGCGCCGGCACCGGGACCACCGGCTCGACGGGGGCAGGCGCAGCGACAGGGACCACCGGCTCGACGGGGGCTGGCGCCGGCACCGGCACCACCGGTTCGACCGGCACCGGAGCGAGCTCGTCCACCTCGCCCACGGGCTAAGCGTGCCGCAGCACAGCCCCCACATCACGGTGGTGGGCCTCGGGCCAGCGGGCACCGACCTCGTGGGGGACAACGTCACGGCCCTTCTGGGAACGGCTTCCGGACGCGCCTATCTCCGCACGGCGCGCCACCCGGCGGCGACTGCTTTCGCCGCCGTGCCCGCCTTCGACGATGTCTACGAGACGGCGGCCACCTTCGACGAGGTGTACGGCAGCATTGTGGAGGTCCTGGTGACGGCGGCGGTCGCTGCGGCCCCCCAGCCCGTCGTCTACGCCGTGCCAGGATCGCCGCTGGTAGCGGAGCGCACCGTCGAGCTGCTGCGGGCCGACGGCCGGGTGGAGGTGACCGCCCTGCCGGCCCTCTCCTTCTTGGACCTGGCCTGGGCCGCGCTGGGCATCGACCCCCTGGCCGAAGGCGTGCGGCTGGCCGACGCCAGCGCTTTCGGTCCGGCCCAGGCAGGGCAGGGCGGTCCGTTCCTGGTGGCCCAGTGCTGGTCGCGTCATCTCCTCTCCGAGGTGAAGCTCGCCCTGGGTGACGACGAGGGCCTCGAGCTGCCCCGGCCGGTGCTCCTGCACCATCTCGGCCTCACCGACGAGGTGGTGGCGGCGGTCGACTGGTGGGATCTCGACCGCACGGTGGAGCCCGACCACCTCACCTCGCTCTACATCCCCGCCTTTGCTCCCGCCGTCAGCCTCTCCGCCGGCGGGGAGGTGGCAGGGCTGGTCGACCTCATGGCGACGCTGCGTGAGCACTGTCCGTGGGACTCCGTCCAGACCCACGCCTCGCTCATGCCCCACCTCGTCGAGGAGAGCTACGAGGTCCTGGACGCGCTCGCCGGCCTCGCCGAGGGTCCCGACGGCCATGACGCAGGGCACCCCGACGCCTTTGCGAACCTCCAAGAAGAGCTGGGGGATCTGCTCTTCCAGATCGTCTTCCACGCCCGCCTGGCCGACGAAGAGGGGCAGTTCGACCTGGCCGATGTGGCGCGCGGCGTGCACGACAAGCTCGTGCACCGCCACCCGCACGTGTTCGGCGACGTCGATGCCGACACGGCCGAACAGGTCGTCACGAATTGGGAAGCGATCAAGAAGGTCGAGAAGGGCCGCCGCAGCGTCACCGAGGGCATCCCGTCCGGCCTGCCCGCGCTGATGCTGACGACCAAGCTGGCGCGCAAGGCGCGGGCCGTCGGCGTGGAGCCCGACGACGGGCGCGACGGGCAGGCGGCCCTGACGCTGGCCATTTTGACGGCGCGGGCCGGCGGGACCGATCCGCAGTCCGACGATCCTCTGGCCGGCGAGGGCGGCGACACGCAAGTTGCCGTCGGCGAGCTGCTCTACGCCGTGGCCAACCTGGCGCAGCGGCTCGGCGTCGACGCCGAACAGGCGCTGCGCGACCGTGCGTTGTCGCTGCGCGCCGATATTCTTGCGGCGGAGGGCGTCCCCGAAGCCGAGGTGGGCAGCCGCTAACGTTGTGTCCCGGTGTCCCGCCAGGGGAGACACCCAAGGAGAGATGTCGTGAGCACCATTGAGCACGTGATCGGGCGCGAGGTTCTCGACTCCCGCGGCAACCCGACCGTTGAAGCAGAGGTGCTGCTCGACTCCGGCGCGCGAGGCCGTGCCATCGCACCCTCCGGCGCCTCCACCGGCATCCGCGAGGCCGTGGAGTTGCGCGACGGAGGTGACCGTTTCTCCGGCAAGGGTGTGCTGCGCGCCGTGGCCAACGTCAACGGCGAGATCGCCGACGTGGTGTGCGGGCTCGATGCGCTGGACCAGCGCGCCGTCGACCACGCCATGATCGACCTGGACGGCACGCCGGACAAGGGGCGGCTCGGCGCCAACGCGCTGCTGGCGGTCTCACTGGCTAGTGCCAAAGCGTTGGCGGACGACCTGGAGATCCCGCTCTACCGCTCCATCGGGGGTTCCAACGCGCACGCGCTGCCCGTGCCGATGCTGAACGTGCTGAACGGCGGCGCCCACGCCAACAACTCGGTCGATTTCCAAGAATTCATGTTGATGCCGGTCGGCGCAGCCTCGTTCAGCGAAGCGCTGCGCTGGGGCACCGAGACCTACCACGCGTTGCGCACGATGCTGGCCGAGCGTGGCATGTCCACTGCGGTGGGCGACGAGGGCGGTTTCGCTCCCGACCTGCCGCAGAACGAGGACGCTGTGAAGTTGCTGCTCGAAGCGATTGAGCGGGCCGGCCGCGTGCCCGGCGAAGAGATCGCGCTGGCCCTCGACCCCGCCACGAGCGAGCTGTGGGACGACGGGTCCTACGTGCTGCCCGGGGAGGGACGCACGCTGAGCTCGGCGGAGCTGGTCGACTACTGGGTCGAGCTGGTCGACCGCTATCCGATCGTGTCGATTGAGGACGGCATGGCCGAGGAGGACTGGGACGGCTGGGCCGCGTGCACTAAGGCGCTGGGTGGCCGGGTGCAGCTGGTCGGCGACGACATCTTCGTCACCAACGCGGCGATTCTGGAGCGAGGTATCCGCGAGGGGGTGGCCAACGCCATTCTGGTCAAGCTGAACCAGATCGGCACCCTGACCGAGACGCTCGACACGGTGGCTCTCGCAAACGGGGCGTCGTACGGGACCGTGATTTCTCACCGTTCGGGTGAGACCGAGGACACGACGATCGCCGACCTGGTGGTAGCGGTCAACGCCGGCCAGCTGAAGGCGGGCGCACCGGCCCGCTCGGACCGCGTGGCCAAGTACAACCAGCTGCTGCGGATCGAAGAGGACCTGGGTGAGTCGGCCGGCTTCCCCGGCCTGGCGGCGTTGGCGGGTGTGGGAGGGGCCAGGTATGGCGCGGGCTGACCGGAAGGCGTCACGCCGTCGCCGGACCCCCAAGGCGTCGGGCTCGGGTCCGAAGCCGAAGGCAAAAGGGTCGCTGGGCCGCGCCCGCCTGGCTTTCGTGGGCGCGATCGTGGCCTCGGCCATCGTGCTCTTCGCCTGGTTCCCAGCCGGTTCGCTCCTGAGCCAACGCTCCAGCCTGCACGGGACCGAGGCGGAGCTCAATGCGCTCCACGCGCAGGATGCCGCCCTGGCCCAGGAGAACAAGAACCTCAGCGATGGGGGCGAGATCGGGCGTATCGCCCGTGAGCAATACCAGCTGGTTAGCCCGGGCCAACAGGCCTACGAGGTCCTGCCGCCCTCGGGAGCAGCGGCCGCCGGGACCCCCTACGCCGGCGATCCGGGATCAGATGGTCCGGTGACCCCGTCGGCGACGCCTGAGTTGCCGCCCGGCGGCGTCACCACGACGACGACCACGGAGCCGGGCGCGTCGCCTGCCGCCGCGCATGCCGCCGCCGCCGCACGTCCGCACGCGACCTCGACGTCATCGGGCGGATTCGCCTCGCGCATGGTGCACGCTCTCGAATTTTGGCGTTGAGGCCCGGGGCGGAGGCCGGGGCCTCCCAGCAGGGCGCTGAGAGCGATGCCGAGGAAGTCGCACGTCTGCTCGGGCGCGAGCCGGAAGGTGTCTTCACGGTCGTGGTGCGTGGTGCGGGCGGCCACCCTGTGGTGATCGCCAACGCGCCCTTCCTGCGCGATGGGACACCCATGCCGACGCGCTACTGGCTCGTGGACCCCGGATTGCGGGTCCTGGTCGGACGCCTGGAGGCAGCCGGCGGCGTGCGTGAAGCGGAAGCGCAGGTGGACGGCGCAGCGCTGGCGGACGGTCACCGCCGTTACGCCGCGGAACGCGACGCCCTGGTTCCCGACGACTGGGCCGGCCCGCGGCCGAGCGGGGGAGTGGGAGGCACGCGCCAAGGGGTGAAGTGCCTGCATGCGCATCTCGCCTGGTGGCTGGCCGGGGGGGACGACGTCGTGGGGGCGTGGACAGCGGAGCGGTTGGGTCTCCACCGTCCGGCGGAGTGACCGTCCGGCGTGCTCTGTGATAATCGGCACCATGAAGGACGCCGTTGCCCTCGCCGCCGTCGACTGTGGCACGAACTCCACGCGGCTGCTCGTCTCCGGGCAGGCGGGCGACGCGCTGGCCCGGGAGATGACGATCACCCGCCTCGGTGAGGCCGTCGACGCCAGTGGTGTCCTGCGGGCCGAGGCGATGGAGCGCACTTTCGTTGCGCTGCGGCGCTATCGGACCATCATGGATGCGTCGGGGGTCGGTGCGGGTGCGACGCGTCTCGTCGCCACGTCGGCCGTGCGGGATGCAGGGAACGGGGAGGTTTTCCTGCGCG
>DATCEZ010000042.1:0-7316 GCA_036509775.1 Acidimicrobiales bacterium | reverse complement strand
CCCGCCGGTCCCGCTCGACGGCGAGGACGGAGCCCGACGGGCCCACCGCCTCGGCCAGCGGGACGGAGAACAGGCCGGCCCCGGCGTAGAGGTCCACGACCGAGGCACCCACGCATGGCCCCGCGAAGTCGAGGACCGCCGAGAGCAGCGCCGCCGCAGCGCCCGCGTGGACCTGCCAGAAGACCCCCTGCGAAATCCGGAAGGCGCGACCGCTGACGACGGCACGCACGGCCGCGGGAGGGCGGCGGACCTTGCCGCCCACCACGACCCCGACCCCAGCGCCGAGGTCGGGCAGATGCGGCGCCGATCGGCGACGAGGGGTGACAGAGACCATCGTCTCGGCCGGACCTGTCCCCGTCACGACCTCCAGTTCGGTGGCGCCTGGCCACAAGACCTCGAGGGCACCGGTGGCGGAGACGGCCGGGCTGGCGATGGGGCATTCGTGGACGTACTCCATGCGGTGGGAACGATGGCGCCGGAAGCCCACCGCGCCCCGGCCGTCGACGGCGACCCGTATCCGGGTGCGGTAGGCCAGCCCTTCATTGTCGCCCGGAACCGGTTCCACCTCGACGCCCAGCTGGAGCCCGGCCAGGCGGTCCAGCTGCTCCGCGATGCGGAAGGCCTTGAGCCGGCGCTGCGCCCCGATCTCCACGTGCTGGAAGTCGCAGCCGCCGCAGCGGCCTGGGCCGGCGTGCGGGCAGGGGGCCACCACGCGGTCGGGCGACGGGCTCAGGATCTCGACGGCGTCCGCCCGCAAATAGGACGAAGTCGTGGCCGTGACCTGCGCCCGGACTCGCTCGCCGGGAAGGCTGTGGCGCACGAAGACCACCTTGCCGTCTGGAGCCCGGCCGACGCAGCCCCCGCCGGCGGCGATGGCGCCCACCTCCAACTCCAGCAGCTCGCCGCCGGTCTCGTGGGCGTCGTTTCCGCCTTCGGTCTCGCCTGGTGCGGCTGGGTCGGGCAAGGTGGACACGCCGCCAGAGCGTAGAGCGGGCCGATCGGACAGAATTTCCCTCCGAGGTGTCGATCCGGGCCGTTCCCGATCGTCGTCAGAGCGAAAACGGACAACCACCCGATCAAGGAGAACACCATGCGATACCTGTTGTTGATTGCCCTCGACGAGAGCGCCAGCACCGGCACCCCCGAGGAGGACGGTCAGGAGATGCAGCCTGAGTACGCCGCCTTCATGAAGGACATGGCGGAGCGGGGCGTGCTGCTGGGGGGCGAGCGCCTGCGACTGACCAGCGACGCCACGACCGTTCGGGTCCGCAACGGCGAGACCCTCACCACGGACGGCCCGTTCGCTGAGAGCAAGGAGCAGCTGGCCGGCTACTTCCTCGTCGACTGCAAGAACCTCGACGAGGCCATCGACATCGCAGCGCACATCCCCGGAGCCAAGGACGGGTCGATCGAAGTGAGGCCGATCTGGGAGATGTGACGGCCGATGTCGAGGCCGCAGTTGCCGAGTCGTTCCACGCCGAGTGGGGCCGCGTCGTCGCGACCCTCGTCCGGCTGACCAGCGACTGGGACCTTGCCGAGGAGTGCGCGCAGGATGCCTTCGCGACAGCGCTGGAGCGCTGGCCCCGCGACGGCATTCCGCGCCGCCCCGGCGCCTGGCTCACGACCGTGGCGCGTCACCGCGCAGTCGACAGCGCCCGGCGTACGCGCCTGGGCGAGTCCAAGACGCGGGAGGTTGCCGTCATGGCAGCGGAGAGCGATGACGGCGTGAGGCCTGACGGAGGCGAGGAGGTGCCCGACGATCGCCTCCGCCTGATGTTCACCTGCTGCCACCCGGCGCTGACGTTCGAGGCCCAGGTCGCATTGACCCTGCGGACCCTCGCCGGCATGACGACGCCCGAGATCGCCCACGCCTTCCTGGTTCCCGAGGCCACCATGGCGCAGCGGCTCGTCCGGGCCAAGCGCAAGATCCGCAACGCTGGCATCCCGTTCGCCGTGCCGCCCCCGCACCAGCTCGTGGAGCGCACGGCCGCCGTCCTGGCCGTTATCTACCTGCTCTTCAACGAGGGGTACTCCGCCAGCTCCGGCTCGGACGTCGTCCGGCGCAGCCTGACGGCTGAGGCCATCCGTCTGGGTCGGGTCATCTGTGCGTTGATGCCCGACGAGCCCGAGGCATTGGGCCTCGTGGCCCTGATGCTCTTCCACGATGCGCGCAGCGCGGCTCGTGTCGACGACAATGGCGACATCGTGGTGTTGAACGAACAGGACCGGACGCGGTGGGACACCGCCGCCATTGAGGAAGGTCGCCTCCGGCTGGACTCGGCCACCCGGCTCAGGCGCCTGGGTCCGTTCCAGGTGCAGGCAGCCATCGCCGCCTGCCACGTCAGTGACGCCGAGACGACGGACTGGGCTGAGATCGCCATCCTGTACGACCACCTGTTCGCCATGACGCCGTCGGCGGTCATTGCGCTGAACCGGGCCGTCGCAGTGTCGATGTGCGAGGGGCCTGAGGCGGGCCTGGCGCTGCTGGACGGCATTGCGCCGGACGGCGAGCTGCGCGAGTACCACCTGCTCCCGGCGGCACGCGCCGACATGCTGCGCCGCCTGGGCCGCCGCTCCGAGGCCGCCGAGGCCTACCGCCGGGCGTTCGACCTGGCGGGCACCGACGCTGAACGCCGCTACCTGGAGCGCCGCTTGCTCGAAGCCACCGCCTGACCACCGGGCCGGTTTGACAGGTCCGGGTGCCGTTGCAATCGTCTCGCCCGGACCACCGCCTGCCGGCGGCCGGTCCCCGACGATGTGAGAGGACGGCTGGACCATGCTGCAGGACAGAGTGGCGATCATCACCGGGGCGGGGCGGGGCATCGGCCGCGAGCACGCCCTTCTCTTCGCTTCCCTCGGGGCCAAGGTGGTCGTCAACGACCTCGGTGGGGCGGTCGACGGCTCGGGTGCGGACATCTCGGCGGCACAGTCGGTCGTCGACGAGATCACGGCGGCCGGCGGCCAGGCCGTGGCCAACACGGACAGCGTGAGCTCCTTCGACGGCGCCAAGGCGATGGTCGACCAGGCCGTCTCGACCTTCGGTGACCTGCACGTGGTGGTCAACAACGCAGGCATTCTCCGTGACCGCATGCTCGTCTCCATGAGCGAGCAGGAGTTCGACGACGTGATCGCAGTGCACTTGAAGGGCACCTTCAACCTCACCCGTCATGCCGCGGATGTCTGGCGGGACGCGGCCAAGACCGGCACCATCACGGACCGGGCCATCGTGAACACCAGCTCGGGTGCGGGGTTGCACGGCAACGTCGGCCAGACCAACTACTCGGCGGCCAAGGCCGGCATCGCCGCCATGACTGTGGTGAACGCCATGGAGCTCAATCGCTACGGCGTCCGGGCGAACTGCATCGCCCCGGTGGCGCGGACACGCCTCACTATGCAGACGCCTGGAATGGGCGAGTCGATGCAGCAGCATCTGTTCGACCCCGAGAACGTCTCGCCTCTGGTTGCCGTGCTGGCCTCAGAGGGGTGTCCGTTCAACGGTCAGGTCTTCAGCGTGTACGGCGGTTCGGTCGGCATTTACGCCGGGTGGTCGATCGCCGACTCGGTCGACACCGACGACCGTTGGACCGCAGAGAGCCTGGCGACGGCCATGGACAAGCTGCCGCGCACTGTCGAGGTCAACAGCCAGATCGCCGAGCTCGGCAAGCACATGGGCCGTTGACCCCCCGGCCGGACGCGCCTGCGTAGGCTCGTCCGCATGGGTTTGGACCAGCCGGCCATGGGCGCCGGAGCGGGCAACGACGAGCAGTTGGAGGCGGCCTGCGCCGCGGCGGACATCCAGCCGCTGCTCTGCGCCGTCGCACACCTGACGGGCGACCTCTCCTTGCTCCGGGACGAGTTCGCCCCCGACCAGGGCCAGCTGCTGGTACCCGGGTGCGGCCTCGGCCCCGAGGCGATGGCAGGAGCGCGTGCGCTCGCCATCAGCGCGTTGGCGGATCACCTGGCCGCGGGCCGGCCCGACCATCAGGTGACGGCGGACGAGCGACGCCACATCTTCGGCTTCCTCGTCGGTGCTTCTGTCGCGGCGCATTGGGAGGCCTTCTTGACCGAGGAGCTCGCGCTCGAAGGCAGCGACCCGCGGGAGCCCTCGTGGCGCATGACGGACGTCGAGGGTGACTTCCGGTGCGCCGTCGTCGGAGCCGGCGCCTCCGGCCTGGCCGCGGCACACCGGCTGCGCCAGGCCGGGGTGACGGTGACGGTCTTCGAGAAGAACGGCGACGTGGGCGGCACCTGGCTCGAGAACGTGTACCCCGGCTGCCGCGTCGACGTCCCCAATCAGCTCTACAGCTTCTCCTTCGCGCAATCGAACGACTGGGCTTCGCGCTTCTCGGCACAGCCTGATCTGCTGGCGTACCTGCAGGCGACGGCCGAGACCCTGCAGCTGGGGGAGTGCATCCGCTTCCGGAGCGAGGTGACCGAAGCCCGCTTCGACGACACCACCCGGGAGTGGTCGCTCACGGTGCAGACCGCCGGAGACGCCGAGTCCACCGAAGCCTTCGACGGCATCGTCTGTGCGGTGGGCCAGCTGAACCGCCCGTCGTTCCCGGCCATCGCCGGTCAGGAGCGCTTCGCCGGCCCGTCCTTTCACTCGGCCGCCTGGGACGACACGGTGGAGCTGGCGGGACAACGGGTCGGGGTGATCGGCTCGGGCGCCAGTGCGGCCCAGTTCGTCCCCCACCTGGCCGGAACGGTCGGACACCTCGACGTCTACCAGCGCACCCCGCCCTGGTTGTTGCCGACAGCGAACTACGGCGACCCGTTTTCGCCCGAGTTCCACCACCTCTTGGAGTTGCTGCCGAACTACGGGCGCTGGGACCGCCTCTGGCAGTTCTGGCTCCTGCACGAGGGACTGCTCGTGGCCGCCCGGGTCGACCCCGATTGGGACGAGAACACAGAGGCCGTGAGCGCAGGCAACGACTTCGTGCGGTCCATGCTGCTCGACGTCCTGCGGGCCCACGTGGAGGACGACGCCCTGTTCGAGAAGATGGTCCCGCACTTCCCTCCCTTCGCGAAGCGCGCCCTGCGTGACGACGGGCGCTGGCCGGCGGCGCTGAGCCGGCCCGATGTCGACCTGGTCACCTCGCCGATCGTCGAAATCACCGCGCATGGTGTGCGCACCGAAGACGGCGAGGAGCATCCGACAGACGTGCTGATTTACGGGACGGGGTTCCGCGCCTCGGAGTTCGTCACACCCATGAAGGTCTACGGGTCCGGTGGTATTGAGCTCAGTGAGGAGTGGGGTGGTGACGCCCGGGCCTATCTCGGCATGACGGTGCCCGGGTTCCCCAACTTCTTCCTGCTCTATGGGCCCAACACCAATCTGGTCATCAACGGCAGCATCCTCATCATGGTCGAATGTCAGGTCCGCTACGCGGTGGAGGCGATCGGGCGCCTCCTCCGCGACGGGCACCGGACGATGTCCTGTCGTCGTGACGTGCACGAGCGCTACGACCGCGAAATGCAGGAGGGCAATGCACACATGGTGTGGGGGGTGGCGGACGTCCCGACCTGGTATCGCAACGCCCGTGGGCGCGTGACCCAGAACTGGCCGTTTGACCTCTACACCTACTGGTCCCGCACGCGCGAGCCCGATCTGGCCGACTACGAGGTGGGCTGAGCCCCGATGCCCAGCCGGGAGCTGACAGAGATCCTCGCGCTCGTCCCGGGTGACTTCGCCGACCCCGAGGCGGACTACCGGGCAGTGCGGGCCACCATGGCTCCCTTCCACGGCCACCCCGTCCCGGCGCACGTCACGGTGAGTGAGGTCGAGCTGGGCGGCGTGCGCTGCGCCTGGTACGAGGACGGGCGCCAGCCCCGGCGCGAGCGCGTGGTCTTCCATTGCCACGGCGGCGCCCTCGTCTCGTGCCCGCTCGACGACTACCACTTCTACGGGGCCATGCTGGCGGAGCAGCTCGAGGCCCGGGTGGTGATGGCGGAATATCGCCTGGCCCCCGAGCACGCCTTTCCCGCCGCGCACGACGATTGTCTCGCCGCCTATCGCGGGCTCATTGCGGGTTCGGCCCCGGTCGACCCAGCCCACGTGGTGGTGAGCGGTGATTCGTGCGGCGGCCTGCTGGGACTGGGCACCCTGCTCGGCGCGCGAGACGAGGGCCTGGCGCTGCCGGCCTGCTTCGTGTCCATCTCGGGCTGGTTCGACGTTTCGGTGCCCGACCCCGTCGAGGACGAGGGGACCGGCCGCGACCCCTTTCTCACGGCGGCCTGGGTGCGCCACCGGGGCGAGGAGTACGCCGCGGGTCGGGTGGCGCTCGACGACCCGAGGATCTCGCCCGCCTACGCCGACCTCAGGGGCCTTCCCCCGCTCTACCTTCCCTCCGGGGAGCACGACACCGTGCGCTGCGGGGCCGAAGCACTGGCGCGAGCGGGACTGGCTGCCGGAGTGGCGGTGACGGCCGAGTCGTGGCCGGGCATGGTGCATGGCTGGCAGGGGCTCGTCAGCGCCGGCGTGCCCGAGGCGGCGGCCGCCTTTGCGCGGGCTCGCGCCTACCTCGACGCCCTCGGGGTGTGACGCTCAGGCGCCGAGGATGGTCAGGTCCAGGTCTCGCAGGCGCTCGGGGTCGGCCAGGATGTCGAGAGCCACGATCTTCCCGCCGCGCACGGTGAAGGCGCCCACCGAGAAGGCGACGCCGTCCCGGGTCGTCACGGCGCCGGCAACGCCGTTGACCAGCGCGGGGTGCGTCAACACGCCCATCTGGGCGAACACCATGGCCCTCCGCGCCACGTTCTCCGCGCCGCGCACAGGGCCCGACGCGCCTCCGGGACCGGTGCCCCCGATGGGAACGCCGCCCTGGTCGGCGCGGACCACGACGTCGGGATCGAGGACCGCGAGCAGTGCCTCGAAGTCACCCTGGCGCGAGGCCGTCAGGAATGCGTCGACCACTTCGCGCTGGCGCTCGACGTCGACATCGGGAACCGTCGGCTCCCCCTGTATGCGCCGGCGGGCCCGGCTGGCCAGCTGGCGCGCCGCCTCGGGGGACCGTTCCACAATGGGGGCGATCTCGTCGAAGGGCACAGCGAAGATGTCGTGCAGCACGAACGCCAGCCGCTCGGCGGCGCTGAGCGTCTCGAGCACGACGAGCAGGGCCACGCCGACCGAATCGGCCAGGAGTGCCGCGTGCTCGGGGTCGGTCTCGCCGGGACGGTCCAGTATGAGGTCCGGCATGTGGGACTCCATCGAGTCCTCGCGCCGGGAGCGGCGAGAGCGCAGGATGTTGAGGGACACGCGGGAGACGACCGTCGTGAGCCAACCGCGCAGGTTCTCGACGTCGGCCGTGTCGGTC
>DATCEZ010000041.1:0-2145 GCA_036509775.1 Acidimicrobiales bacterium | reverse complement strand
ACTCCACAGCGTGCGGGAAGGCGGTCGCCACGACCGGTCGCCCGGCCGCGATCGCGTCGACAAGGACGCCGGACGTCACCTGGTCCTTCGAGTCGTAGGGAAGCAGGACCACCTTGCTCGCCTGAATCAAGGCCGTCAGGGACGCAACGTCTCGGTAGTCGGCGTCGAAGACCACCGATGACGCAATGCCGTAACGCTGCGCCTGCTCCATCCGGTCCTGCCGGTAGGACTCTCCGTGGGCGGCCAGCACCTTGGGATGTGTCTGGCCTGCGACCAGGTAGCGGGGCCGCATCGGGAGATCGTGCAGTGTCCGCATCGCATCAATGGCCCGTTCGATCCCTTTGCCGGGTCCGATGAGACCCCAGGTCAAAATGACGGGCCGCTCGGAGCGCTCGGGCACGACACGCGAGGCGGGGATCGCAGCTCCGTGGGCAATGGTGGCCAACTTTGCCGGGTCCACGTCGAACCCGTCGCACAGCCGTTGGCGGGCCGCCTCCGTCATGACCACAACCTGGTCCGCCAAGGCGGCGACCTCGTTCAGGACGGACCGCTGGTGTGGGGTCGGGTGCGTCAAGATTGTGTGGGCGATCACGATGGATGGGACGTCGAGACCTCCCAGGATCTCGAGCACCTCGTCCCCGTCAGTGCCGCCGTACAGCCCGTATTCGTGCTGCACCACTGCGACGTCGAACTCGTTCAACATCTCCGGCGCGGCAGCGAGGGAGCGTGGCGATCCGTTGATCAACTCGCCGACGACGCGATCGTCTCGTGGGCTCTGGCCTGCGGTGTCGACGACGCGGACGATGCCGACGTGAGCGTCGTGCACGCCCATTCCTGACGCCAGGGCAGCGCTGAAGGTCGCGAGACCGCAGGCAGTCGGAGGATACGAGCTGAGGATCCCGAAAGAGGGCCTGGCACGGCAGAGGCCTTCGGGAGGCAGATTCGGGACGGACACAGATGCTCCTCAGGGAGGCTCGGTCGAGGCGTCGAACCTGCACGGGGCGACGTCGGCCGGCACGGCCGTCCTGCCCAAGCGAAGCGACTCTCCCAAGGGGGACGAGAACAACAGTCTACCGCGGCTGCCCATCGTTCATTCCGTGGATGTGGCTCGGAGACACCCCGGCGACCTTGTGGCCCGAGGCCGTTTGGATGGGCGCGAAAAGCGCCCCCGGCAGGACTCGAACCTGCGCCACCGGCTCCGGAGGCCGGTGCTCTATCCGCTGAGCTACGGGGGCGGGAGTTGCACGAGCAGGGGACGATCGTACTCGCACGAGGCCGGCGCCATCCCCGCCCTCCTGGGACCGGCGAAAGCTGCCGTATCCTGCATCTCCATGCCGACGGACCACACTGTCGCAACCGCGCCGCTGGAGCGCCACCTCCTGCCGCGCTCGGCGTCGGTGGACGAAAGAGGCCACCTGCACGTCGGTGGCATCGACGTGCTCGAGCTGGCGGAGCAGTTCGGCACCCCGCTCTTCGTCTACGACGAGGCGCACCTGCGCCAGGCCTGCCGTGAGGCCCTCGCTGCCTGGGGCGACGGAGTCGCCTACGCGACCAAGGCGTTCCTCTGCCGCGCCATGGCCCGGCTGGCCGACGAAGAGGGCATGCACCTCGACGTGGCGTCCGGTGGTGAGCTCCACGTGGCGCTCGCGGCCGGCGTCGCGCCCGAGCGGCTCATTCTGCACGGCAACAACAAGTCGGCCGACGAACTGGCCACGGCGGTGCAGCACGGAGTCGGCCGTATCGTCGTCGACTCCTTCGACGAGATCGCCCGCCTGGGCGCCATTTTGGAGTCCATCGCACCCGGACGGGAGCGGCCCAAGGTCCTCGTGCGCGTCACGCCCGGTGTCGAGGCGCACACGCATGAGTTCGTGCGCACCGGGCAGGAGGACTCGAAGTTCGGTTTCTCGGTTTCCTCCGGCGCCGCCGCGCAGGCGGTGGCCGCTCTGGAGCTCATGCCCACAGTCGAGTTGGCCGGCGTGCATGCGCACATCGGGAGCCAGGTCTTCGAGGCTTCCTCCTTCGAGCAGGCGGCCGAGGTGCTCGGTGCCTTCTTTGCGCCACTCGGTCTGTCCGAGCTCGTCGTCGGGGGTGGGCTCGGTGTCCCCTACGTCAACGGCGAGTCGGCGCCGACGCAGGCCGCCTGGG
>DATCEZ010000040.1:0-3778 GCA_036509775.1 Acidimicrobiales bacterium | reverse complement strand
GGGATGCACGCTACGGCGTGCCGGACAAGCGCATCGGGTCAGGGCGCTTCTTCCTGCACGCCTTCAAGCTGGGCTTCGTCCACCCGGTCACGGGCATGCGCAGCGAGTTCACGTCGCCACTGCCCGCCGACCTGGAGGCCTACCTGGCGGAATAGCTGGTCGGGCTCAGGCCGCCTGGTGGACGCCGACGACGTCGGCATCGAAGTGGAGTGCAGCCAGCGCCTCCTCCTCGGCCCGGCGAACACGCCGGACACCCACGCCGAGTCGCTCCGCCGTGGACTGCAACGAGGCCGGCGAGTCACCGTCAAAGCCGAAACGGAGCCTGAGCACGTCCCGCTGCAGGCCGGGCAGGCGCTCGACTGCGTCTCGGACCCGGTCGTAGACCATCGTCTGCTCCACGTCCATGACGAAATCCGAGTCGTCGGGAGCGACGAGCTCGCCCAAGGTGGTCGAGGACTCGAGCGCTGCCGGCTGATCCAAGGATGCGGTCACGCGGGCCACGTCCTCGAGCGATTCCCGCTCGTCCGCCGTCAGCCCTGTCGCCTCGTCCAGCTCCGCCACCGTGGGCTTCCGGCCCAGAGTGCTGGCGAGCTCGGACTTGGTCAGCTCGAGTCGCTGAATCTGCTCACCGACCTCGAGGGGGATGCGGATGGTGCGGCCGTGCTGCTGCACAGCGCGCTGCAGGGCCTGACGGATCCACCACGTGGCATAGGTGGAGAACCGGAAGCCTCGCTCCCAGTCGAACTTGTCGACGGCGCGCATGAGGCCGAAGGTGCCTTCCTGGACCAGGTCGGCCATGTCGACCCCTCGGTCCTGGTACCGACGTGCCCAGTGCACCACCAACCGCAGGTTGGCGGCAACCATCTGCTTTCTCGCAGCATCGTCACCGGCCACGACCCGCTTGGCCAACTCGACCTGCTGCTCATGGTCGGGCATCGGGAATTGGTCGAGGTCTCGCAGCATCAGTCCCAATGTGTCCGACGTGCTCACCGCGCTCTTCATCATCGCTCCAGACGTTCTTTCTCTCACTCTCAGTCATACGTACCCGGGTGAATCCGGGATCAACCTGTCGGGTATAACCGGACTTGCCTCCGGATCATTCCATCAGGGTGTTCGGACCGAGTTGCGTCGATTTCCGGCTCGTGGTGGTCTACGCCCCATGCCTGGCCGGATGGTGCTTCTTCGACACGGGGCGACCGAGTGGTCCGAGAATGGAAAACACACTGGACGCACAGATATTCCCCTCCTCTCCGAGGGCAATGAGCAGGCGAGAGCCGCGGGCATCCTCGTGCGCCAGTACGGCCCCACGACCTTCGGGCAGGTGCTGACCAGCCCGCTGGTCCGGGCCGAGGAGACGTGCACCCTGGCCGGGTACGAGGGCCAGCCCGAGCCCGACCTGATGGAATGGGACTACGGGGACTACGAAGGCCTGACGAGCGCCGAAATCCGGAAGCTGCGACCGGGCTGGACGCTATGGGACGAGGGAGTGCCCGCCGGGGAGACTGCCGCCGACGTCGGCCGCCGGGCGGACCGGGTCATTGCGCGGGCCCGCGCAATCGAGACGGACACCCTGTGTGTGGCCCACGGGCACATTCTGCGCGTGCTGGCGGCACGGTGGCTCGGGCTGCCCCCGGTGGCCGGGCGGCTGTTTCTTTTGCGGACAGGGGCGGTGTGCGTCCTGGGCTGGGAGCTCGACTGGCCTGCTGTCGAGGCCTGGAACCTGCGGGGATGACGGGGGCGACGGGTCAGACCGTTGCCGCCACGCCCCCTTGGGCCCGGGTCACCATGTCAGCCAGGCTGTAGGACTGCAGGTGGGTGCGGATCGTCTCTCCGACGTCGGCCCAGACGGCCAACAGGATGCACTGCCCCTCGTGGTCACAGGCGCCGTTCTCGTGGGGCTCCCCGAAGTCGCCGGCCGCGATCGGGCCGTCGACGGCGGACACGATCTGGGCCAGGGAGATCTCCTCAGGAGGGCGGGCCAGGACATATCCGCCGCCCACGCCTCTCTTCGAGCGGACCAGGCCGGCTCCCTTGAGAGCTAGGAGGATCTGCTCCAGGTAGGGCTGGGGCAGGGCGGTCCGGGCCGCGATGTCCCTGACCGAAGTGGGTGTCTCCGCACCGTGCAGGGCCAGCGAGAGCAGAGCCCGGCTGGCGTAGTCTCCACGCGTCGAAACCCTCACAAACTGCAATCCTACCGGCCCGATCGTGGGTAGAGGGGGTGTGTGGGTCGTAGGGTGTCCCTCCGTGACTGACGGCGCTACCGCCCAGGCGACGGCCTCGTCGCCCCAGGGAGAAGACGCAGTGTCCGCCGGACCGCCCGAACCGGTCCTGCCCGACTGGGATGGTGCGGGCCTGCATCGGGTCGTGCCGACCCTGCTCGGGGAGCTGGCCCAGCCGGGCCGGACCGCCCTACCCGACTGGTTTCCCGAGCCCGTGGCCGGAGCCGACCAGGTCGTGCTGCTCGTGCTCGACGGGCTCGGTGAAGAGCAGCTCCGGGAGCGCCGTTCGCTGGCCCCGGTCCTGGCCGGCGGTGTCGGCGGACCGATCACGTCCGTAGCCCCCAGCACCACGGCCTGCGCACTGACGACGCTCGTCACCGGGAGGACGCCGGCGGAGCACGGTGTGATCGGCTACCGCCTCGCTCTCCATGGAGAGGTCATGAACGTGCTCCAGTGGTCGCTCGACGGCGTCGACGCCCGGATGTCCGTGCCGGCGTCGAAATTCCAGCCCTGTCAGTCGTTCCCGGGGGCGCGGGTTCCCGTCCCGGTGGTGACCCGCCAGGACTTCGGGCCAACCGGATTCACGGCGGCGCATCTGGGCGACGTGGACCTGCACCGTTGGCACACGCCGGCCGGGCTCGTGACAGCCGTCCGCGACCTGATATCGGGCGGCGCCCCGTTCGTCTATGCGTACTACGAGGGCATCGACAAGGTGGCGCACGCTGAAGGCCTCGGCGCGTACTACGACGACGAACTCCGGGCCGTGGACCGTCTCGTCGGCGACGTCCTCGAGGTGCTCCCCTCGGGTGCCGTGCTCGTCGTCACTGCGGACCACGGGCAGATTGAGGTCGGAGGGTCGGTCGAGCTGATCGGTCCCGAGATCATGGAGGCGGTCACGCTGATCACGGGCGAAGGGCGTTTCCGATGGTTGCATCTCCGTCCCGGCGCCGCCGAAGACGTGGCGGCGACTGCGGTGTCGCTGCACGGCGACGTGGCCTGGGTGCGGACGAAAGAGCAGATGATCGACGACGGCTGGCTCGGGGGAGTGCCTTCACCCGAGGTGGCGGCGCGCCTGGGTGATGTGGCGCTCGTCCCCTTCGCTCCGACGGCCTTTCTCGACCCGGCCGACACCGGTGAGCTGCGGCTCAAGGCTCGGCACGGCTCCCTGACGCGGGCGGAGATGTCCGTACCCCTGTTGGGATGGCGGGCTTCGTGAGCGGGACGCCGCCGGTGGCAACATGGGCCCGCCACGACCAAGGGGACCCTGCGGCTGACCGATGCCGGCGACCGCGCAGAGACGGAAGGCACCATGGCTGACACGACGAACGACGACATGACGACGACTGAGGCGGCCGAGCTCGCCGGGGCGGGGGCAGACGGGGTGGTTTCCCCGGACGAGGTCCTGGCCGGCGTGAACCGGGACGAGTCCGAGGAGGAGCGCCAGACCGAGTCGGTCAACGAGCCCGCCAAGGTGTTGCGCATCGGCTCCATGGTCAAGACCCTGCTCGACGAGGTGCGCTCGGCGCCGCTCGACGAGAAGAGTCGGGTGCGGCTACGCG
>DATCEZ010000039.1:0-9351 GCA_036509775.1 Acidimicrobiales bacterium | reverse complement strand
TGCCGACAGGGTCATCGTGGTCAGCGTGGCGGCCCCGAGGAGACCGAGCCCGAGGGCCCTTCCCGTCGCCCCTCTTGCCCGCTGCCGCCGGTCGCCAAATCGCCTGATCACACCTGATGCGAGCACTGTTCCTCCTCGGGTCAGGGGGCCGGCGATGTGCTCATCGAGCCGCAACCAGCCCCCCGGAGGCTGCGGTGAAAAGAGGATACCGTTTAGCGGTTCCTAGCGTCAACATACTGCAACGTTTGGTGAAGTCGCTGGCAGGGATGTGGAAATCTTCTGGGATTCTTAGGCGGGTCGGGCGGTATTGGGGCAACTCTTCTCTGTTTGACCGGGTGCCGGCGGCGGCGTTGGACGGGTCTGGCCGCTTCGGGGCGGCTGCGGGTCTGGCGTGAAAAGCGGCTGGTGCCGGCCGGGACGCGTTCTGCGATCATCACGGCATGACAGAGCCGTTGCGGAAGGTGGGCTGAGGACATGGGGAGCATGGACGGGAAGGTGGCGGTGGTCTCGGGGGCCTCAAGCGGATCGGGCGTCGGGATCACCCGTCGCTTCGTCCAGGAGGGCGCCACGGTGGTGATGCTGGCCCGGGCCCGAGAGCGCCTGGAAGAGGTCGCCTCCGAGTTCGGATCGTCCGCCGTTCCGATCGCCACCGACGTGGGCGACCCGAACAGCGTGCGGGACGCCTTTGAAGAGGTGGGGCGACGGTTCGGTCAGCTCAACGT
Organism: Acidimicrobiales bacterium; assembly: GCA_036509775.1. GTDB lineage: Bacteria > Actinomycetota > Acidimicrobiia > Acidimicrobiales > RAAP-2 > Bog-473. The sequence goes on along the minus strand of DATCEZ010000039.1, from coordinate 8,629 downwards.
GCTCGCCAACCACGCCACCGTCTACCGGCCCTGCGCGGTCGAGCTCTTGGACGACGACGACATCACCCGCCAGATGGCCACCAACTTCTTCGGGCCCGTCTACGCGTCTCGGGCCGCGATCCCGTTGCTCCGTGCTGCCGGGGGCGGCGACATCGTCAACACGTCGAGCGAGTCGACGCTGCACCCCTTCCCGATGTTGTCGATGTACGTCGCGTCGAAGGCGGCGTTGGAAGCGTTCGGCCGGGTGCTTGCCCAGGAGGTACGGGACGACGACATTCGGGTGACGACGGTGGTGCAAGGGACTGCGGCGGGTGCGGGCGGCGGTGCCACCGACTACGCGTGGGACCCCGAGCACTCGGCGGCGGCGTATGCGTTGTGGACCGAACGGGGCCTGCTGGGCGAGGTGCTGGGTCGCTACAGCGGACAGAGCGTCGACGACATCGGCGATGTGCACGTCTTCATCGTCACCCGCCCCCGGGAGCAGCGGCTCGACGTGGTGCACGTCCGCAGCTTCTGACGACGAACGGCGGCCGACGGGCAGCGGCGTCGGCGTTCGTCAGCTCTCGCCGGTGAGGGCCTCCGCGTCGGCCAGCGCCCGGACGAGGTTGCGCTGGGCCCGGAAGTGGGAGTCGAGCCCCGAGTGTGCGGTCAAGAGATCTCGCTTGTCACCGGTGCGGAAAAGGTGGCCGCCGGTTCGGCTCGACAGGCAGGCGCCGAGTCCGAAGAAGACGCGGTAGTAGGTCACGGCCCACTCGTCGGTCGCTTCTACCGAGCCTCCGGCGGCGCAGTAGGTGGCGATGAAGGTCGGCCACTCCATCAGCGCCGTGGCCGCCGGCCAGGCGGCGGCGAGCTCACGGGCCGGGGGTCCGATCGTGGCCGCCTCCCAATCCACCAACGCGGTCACGCGCTCGCCCTCGACGAGCGTGTTGTGGAGTCCGAAGTCGCCCTGCAGGAGGGACAACGGGCCGGACGGGACGACGTCGTCGATGTGGTCGAGCAGCCACTGGCGTGCCAAAGGCACCGCCGCGATCGGCGGTCCACTGAGCTCGCTGATCCGGGCGGCCATGCCGTTCACTGCGGCCGAAAGGGTTCCCTCGTTGACCTGCGCGTCCAGGTCGAAGCCGGTGCCGGCCAGGGAGTCGAGCGGGACCGCGTGCAGATGCGCCAGTGCGGTGGCCAGCTGGGTCCCGATGGCGTGACGGTATTCCTCGGGTGGCATGGCCAGGTCGGGGAAGTACTCGCCCGCCTTCTCGCCCCGGACCCGCTCCATGACCAAGAGCGTGCCGACCCCGCCGGAGCCGGTGTCGAAGGACTCGTCGGCGAAGAGGGGTCGTGCGACGGGGACGCCGCCGTGGTCATGAACGGCCCGGAGAATGGCGAACTCGTCCGATGCCTTGGTGGCGAGGAGCCCGATCGGCCGGTCCTTGCGGACGATGACCTCTTTCGGAAGCTCAGTCGTGCCAGTGAGCGAGACCAGCAGCGTCTCTTTGGAACGACCACCGGGCACCACTGCGAGTTCGGTGACGCGGAGGTCGGGCGAGTCCGGGAATCGCCGCCGCAAGTATGCCGTCAGCTCGTCGGCTGTCACCGAGCACTCCGTGGGTGAGGCGGAGGCGTCCGGCGTGTGCTCCTCGCGCAGGACCGCCTGTCGCAACTCGTCGACGCGCTCGAGGTAGCGGCGCTCGACGTCGACGAGCCGGCGGCACTGCAAACGTTCGGCCGGGTCGTCACTGCCCGCCTTCGCCGCGACAAGGTCCGCGGCCAGGCGCCGCAACTCGACGAAGCGCTCCGGGGTCACCGCCTCGTCACCGGGCACGTCACGGGGTGCGTCGAAGAGCAGCGCCTCGAACGCGACTCCGTACTCCTGGCTGAGCGGCGCCGCCCATTCCTCTTCGAGGACGAACTCAGCCAGAATCCGGTCGACCAGGCCGGCCGCGTCCTTCGCCGTGGCGCTGGTCAGCTCGGGAGCGAAGACCGTGGCGATCGTCCGTCGCAACTGGCGGTAGTAGAGCGCCCGGTCTTCGGCGGGCTGCCTCACGTCGGCCGGACGATGCCGTTGGTCATGGCCTCGCCGAGCACGAACCCGGGCGGGCCGGACCCGTTGCGGGCGTTCAAGGTCGTCTCGAGGAAGCCCCAGCCCCCATGCACGCCGTCGACGGTGACGTCACCCACTGACTCCCAGCCATGGCGTTGCGCCGTCACACCGATCATGCCGCCGATGGTGTCGATCCGGACGATGGTCGTCCGGCCGTCTTCGAGTTCGTAGCGGACCTCAGCCGAGGGACAGGACAGGGAGTCGTCGTCGACGTGGACCAGCATGGCGGCGTCCGCCACGGGCACCTTCTGGCCGGCCCGGGTGAGGGCGCCGATACGGAAGAAGCTTCCGTTGGAACCGACCATGGAGGCGAAGCGGAAGTGCAGCGCGTCGTCGCCCACTCCGTGCGAACCACCGAAGCTGCGACTGGACACGAAGCTGTCCCAACGCCGCACACCCCAGGAGTGGTCCCGCCAGGCCGAGGCGTCGATCACGTCCGCCCGCCGACCGTCGAGCTCCACCGTGCCGGTCACACGACAGGCCACATGGAAATTGTTGGAGAAGATCGTGCCGGTCGCCCCCGAGGGGCTCGAGAACGTCTTGGCGTTGGCGAACGACCGCTCCCCCTCGTCGGTGATCACGAAGTCGGCCCGGCAGCCGTCACCGTCGAGGACGAAGCGGAGCTGCGCACCGTCGTGGAAGATGCGCTGCGGCCCGGCGCACAGACCGAACACGCCGGCAACGTCGTCGTCGTCGAGGACAAGCTGGTCGAGTCCTTCGCCGTTGCAGCGGAACCGGGTCCCGTCCTGGTGGTACAGCCCGCACCACAGGTTCGCCGTCCGTCGATTGGGCTCGTTCCCGATGCGGTGGTTGCCCCCCAACCCGCTCGAGGGGTCGCGCCAGGCCAGGTAGGCCGACTCCTGCCAGTCGGGATCGTCACCCGCAGGATGCAGTCCCTCGTCGGCGACGGTCGAAGAGGTCGGGTCGTCTGAGGGCACGGCTGCTCAGGATACGGAGAGCGAACCCGGGCCGCGGCCAACAGCGCCGACCGCCACGCTCCCGCCGGCGCCGGTCACTTGTCCGAGACCTTCTCGGTCCCTTCGGAGGCCGGGATGTCCGGATTGCAGATGTAGCGAACGTGGGCGATCGTCATGTCGCAGGCGGCGAAGCTGGCCGAGACGGCGATGTCGGGCACCAACCGGTCGTCGCCCCAGGCCGAGGCGTCGAAGGAGTTCAGCGAGGGCCGGCCCCGGTCGGCCCGGCGAAACTCGTACTCGGAGTCCACCTGGACGATGCGAGGAATGAGGACGCCGTCCCGGGCGATGCGGGCCAGGTGCATCCCGGGCGGGTACTGCACGTCGTGCCCCGTGACCGGCACCGGGTCGACCAACGACACATCGAGGATCGTGCGGGTCAGGCCGCTCACGCCCGGCGGGGACTCCGAGACGGTGCAGTCCACCCTGTCGTGGAAGCGCCGCAGCGCAATGTCACCCGGCGTCACCCGGAAGCCCCACGAACGGGCCAGTAACGCAGACAGCGCAGGGTTGTCGCAACGGGCGGAGATCAGATACGCCCGGGGTCGCACCCCGGACCGAGCCGTCAGCCGCAGCTGGGCCAGGGCAAAGGGCCCGAACGCGCTCTCCTTGGCCCGGTAGACCAGGAAGGAGATCACCGGCGGGATGGTCGGGTTCAAGGCGGGCGGCACCAACGACTCCCGGTCGGCCACCCGGACCTCGTACAGGACCTGCAGGATGTCGACGTCGTCGACCCGCAGCGCGGCGTCCTCATCGAGCACCACCTCGGGCGAACCGTCGACGAGGGGGCGGATGTCCAGTGATCCGGCGAGAGGCATCAGGCCCCCCCCGCCCCGGCCGCCGCGCCGACGGAAACCGGAATCGGGCGGCGAGCCGTCCCGTCCCTGGTCTTGAAGCGCGGCATCACCTCTTCGGCGAACAGGCGCATGGAGTCGAGCACGTACTGCTGCGGCACGACCTCCATGAACTGGTGGATGAAGTTGATGCCGTCGAACCCGACGTTCTCCCAGGCGGTGATGGCGTCGGCAACGTCGTCCGGTGTCCCCATGGTCACACCCTTGAAGGCCTTGGCCGCATCGCCGGGCGAGCCCGACTCCCGACGCAGCGCCGGCAGCAGACCCTCGGAGGGATAGGAGTGCGTGGGGAGGACCTCCTTGGCCGACAGGAGCTGCGCCGCCATGTAGGAGAACATGGAGGCGACCTTGAGCCCGTTGCGCCGGCCCAGGTCACCGTCCTCGCAGCACGACAGGAAGTTCACCGTCAGCACCTTGTCGTTCACGAAGGCACCAACCGGGTCACACGTCTCAATGTGCTTGCGGTAGTTCAACACCTTCTTCTCCGAGTCGGCGAAGCCGCCCGGCGACAACCCGAGGCAGCCGAGCCCACGGTCGGCCGCGTCGATCTCGGTCCCCGGCGACGTCACCGCCACCCACATCGGCGGGTGCGGCTTCTGCAGCGGCTTGGGCAGGATGGCCCGTTCGGGCATGGAGAACATGCGGCCGTTCCAGGCGAAGCGCTCCTGCATCCACATTTTCGGGATGACCCGGACGAACTCGTCCCAGGTCTTCTTGGTGTCGTCGGGGTTGGCCCCGAACCCACTCAATTCCGGCCACGTTGCCGAGCGGCCGGTCCCCAACTCCAATCGTCCGCCCGAAATGATGTCGAGGACCGCCGCCCGCTCCGCCACCCGGATCGGACTCTGGTACTGCGGGACGCACGCCACCACGCCGTGCCCCACCCTGATGCGCTTGGTCATGGTCGCCGCGGCCGACAGGAAGATGTCGGGGGCCGAGCAGTGCGAGTACTCCTCCAAGAAGTGGTGCTCGACGGCCCAGATGTAGTCGAAGCCGAGCTCGTCGGCCAGGCGCACCTGCTCCAGCGCGTTCTCGTAGACCTGGCGCTCAGAGTCCGCCGTCCACGGACGTGGCACCGACAGCTCCATGAACAAGCCGAACTCCACGCTCGCCCTCCCCGTCTCTTGACCTTGCGATTTTGTTAACGACGGTTAAACTTTAAGCATGAGTCGGGGGTCTCGTCAACGTACTTCAGCCAGATTTGTGACGGATGACTAACATCCGTGCCCATATGAGCCCGCCTGGGGACGCACCGGACGCCAAAGCGTCCAAGACCAAGGGGGAGCGGACCCGCGACGCGATCATGACGGCCGCCACCGACCTCTTCCGGGAGCGCGGCTTCCGCGAGACGAGCCTGGGCGACATCGGCGCGGCGGCCGGCGTCAGCGGGCCGGCCATCTACCGCTATTTCGACAGCAAGGGTGAGCTCTTGTCTGTTCTCATTGAGGAAGCCGCCGTCATCTGGAGGGGAACGGTCGACGAGGTCCTGAACGAGGACATGCCGCCGATGGCGACGCTCGAGCTGCTCATCGATGCCGCCATCGTGCTGCAACTGCGCAACGGCAATCTGCGCGACGTCTTCGTCAAGGAGTACCGGTCGCTCGATGACGATGCCCGGCGACGGGTCGCCCGCATTGAGCGCGTGCGCATGGCCGAGTGGGTGCACCTCCTGTGCGAGGTCAGTCCCGGCCTCGGCGAGGACGAGGCGCGAGCGGCCGTGACCATGCTCGACGGCATGTTGCGCTCCATCACCACGCTCGACCGGTCGGACCCCGAGTTGTTGGCCCGGGTCATGAAGGACATGGTCTTCGGTGGACTGCTGGCCGTGGGCGTCCCCCGACCCGACACGGCCTGGACGACGACGTCGACCACTGCGGCAGCGGCGACAGCATGAGGAACCTATGACAGACGACTCCGCTGGTCCGGACTCACAGCCCTCTGAGGAAGCCTTCCGCCAGGAGGTCCTGACCTTCCTGCGCGCCACCCTCCCGGCCAAGGGCGGCGAGGCGAGCGGCGTCATCTCGTTCGGCGGCTCGGGGCTGTCCCGTTCCGTCGCCTACCAGGGCCAACTGGCCGACGCCGGCCTGGCCGGCATCACGTGGCCGGCCGAGTACGGGGGGCGTGGTCTGCCGGGCCGTTATCAGCGCATCTACGACCGGGAGGCCAAGGCCTTCCAGGTCCCGCCCCGTTCGCTCGAGATCGGTCTGGGTATGTGCGGGCCGACACTGCTGGTCCATGCCAGCGAGGAGCAGAAAAAGACGTTCATCCCACCGCTGCTCAGGGGTGACCACGTCTGGTGCGAGCTGTTCAGCGAGCCCGGCGCGGGCTCGGACCTCTCCAGCGTGCAGACGCGGGCGAGACAGGATGGCGACGAGTTCGTCCTGCAGGGCCAGAAGGTCTGGACGTCGGGCGCGCAGCGCAGCGACTACGCGGCCTGCCTGGTGCGCACGGACCCGTCGAAGCCCAAGCGCGAGGGCATCACGATGCTGATCGTCGACATGCACGTGCCCGGCATTACGGTGCGGCCGCTGCGCCAGATCACCGGTGAGTCGCACTTCAACGAGGTCTTCCTGGACGAGGTGCGGGTGCCGGTGGCCAACGTCGTCGGCGAGGTCAACGACGGCTGGCGCGTAGCCCGCTCCATGCTCGCCTTCGAGCGGCAGGCCCTGGGCAACATGGGCGGTGGGGGCGGAGGCAAGGGCGGCTTCGCCGCGTTGGCAGAGGAGGCCAAGCGGCGCGACCTGGCGTCACGTCCCGTCCTGCGTGACCATCTGGTGCAGCTGCGCATCCGCCAGATGGTCCTCCGGAACCTCACCGCATACCTCCTGGTGAAAGCTAAGGGGGGCGACGGCGCGGCGGCCTCGCTGCTCAAGTTGGCCATGGCCCAACTGGTCCAGGAATCGGCACTCGTCGCGGTAGAGACGGCGGGCATGCACGCCATCGCCTGGACCGACGACGACCCCAACGGCGGGCGCTGGTCGGACCAGCTGCTCAGCTCGCTATCGGCCTCCATCGGAGGGGGCACGAACCAGATCGTGCGCAACGTCATCGCCGAGCGCGTGCTCGGGCTGCCGCGGGACGAGGAAGGCGACCTCATGCCGGGCGATCTCGACGGCGGCGACGGCCGGACGACGGCGAGGGCGACCGGCGCAGATTCGGTGGCGGGCACAGGAACGACTCGTGGCCACTGAGCATCCGCCGGCGCCGTTCCCCCCCGGCAGCCAGGCGCAGGTGCTCAGTGGTCTACGGGTCGTGGAGATCGGCCAGTACGTTGCGGCGCCATTGGCCGGCACGATCTTCGCCGACCTCGGCGCGGACGTGACCAAGGTCGAGCGTCCGGGCGGCGACCCCATGCGGGCCGACCCGGCCGGGTTCGCCGCCTGGAACAGGGGCAAGGAGACCGTCGAACTCGACCTGCGTACCCGCCAGGGCGCCGACACCCTGAGCGACCTCGCCAACAAGGCCGACCTACTCATAGAGAACCTGCGTCCCGGGGCACTCGACCGGCTCGGGTTGGCACCGGCGACGCTGCGAGCAACCAGGCCGGGCTTGGTCACCTGTTCCATCAGCGCCTGGGGTTCCAACGGGCCATCACGCGACGAGCCGGGATGGGAGCCGCTCGTGCACGCCCGGGCCGGCGCGCAGCAGGGACTGTTCACGGGCGACGATCCGATATGGCTCCCCTTCCCCGTCGCCAGCGTGTCGGCCGCGTTGGTGGCGGTGCTCGGCGCTGGCGCCGCGCTCATCAAGCGCGCCTCGACCGGCTACGGCCAACACGTCGAGACGTCCCTCCTCGATGCGCTCCTCTTCCTCAACGCAGCAGCCATCTTCCACAGAGAAGGCCACCGGCCCCGCGTCATCCGTCACACCAAGTCGCCGATCCTGCGCGTCTTCGACACCTCCGACGGCCGCGCCGTCATGGTGAACCTCAGCGGCACCGAACGTTGGCGCGAACTGTGCCGCCTCCTCGGCATGGACGACGGCGGGCTCGACTACTCGACGCCCGAAGGGCTCTCCAAGCTGTCCGACCACGAGTGGAACCGCACCATGCTGGAACAAGTGATGGAACGCTTCGGCAGCCAGACGGCCGACGAGTGGGAGACCGCCCTCCTGCGCCAACCTGCCGCGGTCGCCAAATGCAACTCCCTGGCCGAGTGGCTGGCGAGCGAGCAGGCCCGCGTCGACGGGCTCGTTGCAGAGATTGACGACCCGGTGCTGGGGCGGGTGCCGTTGGTGGGTCCGCCGGTGCGGATCGCCGTCGATGCGGCCGATCCCGGCGGAAGGGGTCCCGTCCGCCGGCACGGCGGGGAGCAGGGCGCGCTCGGTGGGCACCGCATCATCGACCTCTCCTCCTTCTGGGCCGGACCTCTCGCGTCGCGCCTGCTGGCCGAGCTGGGCGCCGACGTCGTGAAGGTGGAGCCGCCCGGCGGTGAGGGCGGGTTCCAGATGATGCCGGTGCTGCCGAACATTTATGTCGACGCCAATCGTTCCAAGCGGGGGATCGTCCTCGATCTCAAGACCCCCGAGGACCGGGCGCGGCTGCTCGACCTCGTGGCGGCGTCCGACGTCGTGGTCGAGAACGCCATGGCCGGCGCCTGGGAGCGGCTCGGGCTGGACGAGGCTGCGCTGCGGGTCGTCAATCCTGGGCTTGTGTACGCGAGGGCCAAAGGCTTTGGTGTGGCGGGACCTTTGGCGACGCGGCCGTC
>DATCEZ010000038.1:0-6338 GCA_036509775.1 Acidimicrobiales bacterium | reverse complement strand
ATACGCGCCGTGGTGGCCGACGAGCCACTGGTGACGCTCGACTACGCCGTGCTGGTCGAGGCCGACAGCCTCGGCGAGGTCGACGCCATTGACGCCATTGACGCCATCGACCCCACCGACGACGATGCGCTCGACGGGCTGCGCCTGCTGATCGCCGCCCAGGTCGGCCCCGTGCGGCTGATCGACAACAGCGACGCGCGCGCGACGACCGACGACCTCCGCGCCGTACCCGGCGCTACCGAGCAGGTGCGCCAACTCGAAAGGATCGGGTGAGCCGATGCGCCGCCGCATGATGAAGTCCAAGATCCACCGGGCCACCGTGACCGGGGCCAACCTGCACTACGTCGGCTCGGTCTCGATCGACACCGAGCTGCTGGCGCTGGCGGACATCCTCCCCTATGAGCAGGTGACCGTCCTCGATATCAACAACGGCGCGCGCTTCGAGACGTACGCCATCGAAGGAGAGCGGGGCCAGGTCTGCCTCAACGGGGCGGCGGCGCGGCTGGTGCAGCCGGGCGACAAGGTGATCATCATCACCTACGCCGACTACGAGCGGGCCGAGCTCGAGAGCTACGTGCCCCGCGTCGTGCACGTCGACGGCCGCAACCGGGTGATCGACGAGGCATCGGCCCACCTCGACGCCGAGCTCACCCTGACCGAACCGGCGTGAGCACCGGGGCCCGGCCCGGACCCTTCGACGTCCTGGTCCTCGGCAGCGGCGTCGCCGGCTTGTCGGCCGCGGTGCGGCTGGCCGGCCCGGGCGGTCCGTCGCCGGCGCTCACGCTGGGTGTGCTGACCAAGGGCGTGCTGTCGCAGTCGGCCACGCGCTGGGCCCAGGGCGGTGTCGCCGCGGTGCTCGGCGCCGACGAGGACTCGACCGATCTCCACCTGGCCGACACGCTGGCCGCCGGGGCCGGCCTGTGCGACGAGGAGGCGGTGCGCATCCTCGTCGACGAGGGGCCGGGCCGCGTGCACGAGCTCATCGCGCTCGGGGTCGAGTTCGACCGCGAGGCCACCGGCTCGCTGGCGCTGGCCCGCGAGGGCGGCCACTCCCGGCCCCGCGTGGTGCACGCCGGCGGCGCGGCGACCGGAGCCGAGGTGGAGCGCGCGCTGGTCGATGCGACCTACCGCTCGGCCAGCGCCGTGCTCGAAGGGTGGTTCGCGCTCGACCTGCTGGTCGAGGGCGGCCGCTGCGTCGGCGTACTGGCCCTGCCGCCGGGCGGCACCGACGGGCCGGTGGAGGTGCGGGCCGACCACGTGGTGCTGGCCACCGGTGGCGCCGGTCAGCTCTTCTCGGTCACGACCAACCCGCCCGAGTCGACCGGCGACGGCGTGGCCATGGCGCTGCGGGCCGGCGTCCCGACGGCTGACGTCGAGTTCGTGCAGTTCCACCCCACCGCGCTGCATCACCCGGCCATGCCCCGCCCGCTCCTCTCCGAGGCACTGCGCGGCCACGGCGCGCTCCTGCGCGACCGCGACGGCGAGCGCTTCGTCGACGAGTTGGCGCCGCGCGACGTCGTCAGCCGCGCCATGGCCGCCCGCATGGTCGAGCAGGGCGTCGATCACCTCTGGCTCGACGCCACGGGGCTCGAGCGTTTTTCGGCGCGCTTCCCGACCATTGCGGCGTCGCTCTCGTCCATCGGCCTCGATCCCGAACGCGACTGGTTGCCCATTGCGCCGGCCGCGCACCACCTGTCGGGCGGCGTGGTCACCGATCTGTGGGGCGCCACGGCCCTGCCCGGCCTGTGGGCGGTGGGGGAGGTGGCCTGCACGGGCGTGCACGGGGCCAACCGGCTCGCTTCCAACTCGCTGCTCGAGGGGATGGTGTTCGGGGCCCGCCTGGCCGAGCGCATCCCGTCGGGCGCACCGGCCCCGGAGCCGAGCGGCGCGCTGCGGGCCGTGCTGGGCACCGAGCCCATTGACGGCATCGCCTGCACAGAATTGGGGCAAGCGGCCACGCCGCTGCCGCCCGACCGCGACCGGTGGCCGGGCACGGACGTGACGAAGCTGCGCGACACGGTGCAGCGCGCCATGACGCGCGGTGCCGGCGTCGTGCGCAGCGCCGACTCGTTGGCCGGCGCCCGCGCCGTGGTGGAGGAGGCCGGCGCCGTACTCGGGGATCCCTCGGCTTCGGTGGCAGCCGGCGAGCTGGCGAACCTGCTTCGGCTGGCGCACGCTCTGTTGGCCTCCGCGCTGGCCCGCACCGAAAGTCGCGGCGCTCACGCCCGCAGCGAGTACCCCGACGCCGTGCCCTCGTGGCGGCGGCGCCTGGTGCACGGCCACGTCGGGCGCGGCGAGGGCGCCAGACCATGAGTGACGCCGGCGCCTACACCCAGGCGGTACGCGACGCGGTCGGTCGCGCCCTCGCCGAGGACCTCGGACCGGAGGGCGACCTGACGTCGGCGCTGGTGCCCGAGGACGTGCGCGCCCAGTTTGCGCTGCGCGCCCGGCGTGCGGGCGTGTTGGCGGGCCGCGACTGCGCCACCGAGACCTTCCTGCGCCTCGACCCCGACATCGACCTGCGCTGGCACGCGGAGGACGGCGACGAGCTGACGCCGGGGGCCACGCTGCTGGAGCTGGCCGGGCGGCTGCGACCGATCCTCACCGGCGAGCGCACCGCGCTGAACTTCCTCGGGCGGCTCTCCGGGGTCGCCACCCTCACCGCACAGTTCGTCACGGCCGCGCACGAGAGCAACCCCTCGGTGGCGGTGCTCGACACGCGCAAGACGACGCCGGGCCTGCGCCTTTTGGAGAAGGCGGCCGTGCGGGCCGGTGGTGGGACCAATCACCGGGCCGGCCTGTCGGACGCCATTTTGGTGAAGGACAACCACCTGGCCGGGACGAGCATCGCCGACGCCGTGCAGCGGGCCCGTGCCCTGTGGCCGGGGCGAGGGGTCGAAATCGAATGCGACACGCTCGACCAGGTGGCCCAAGCCGCCCGTGCCGGCGCAGACGCCGTGCTGCTCGACAACATGGATCCGGGCACGGTGGTCGAAGCGATTGCGGTGGCACACCTGGACGCTCCCGGGCCCATCCTGACCGAGGTGTCCGGCAACGTGACGCTGGCCACCATCGGCGCCTACGCCGCCGCCGGACCGGACCGGATTTCGGTGGGCGCGCTGACCCACTCGGCCCCCGTGCTCGACCTCGGGCTCGACCTCCTCTGGAACACGGCCACCGGCGCGGTGCGATCGGTTGGGAACTGACCGTGCTCCTGGTCATTGACGTCGGCAACACCGAGACGGTGATCGGGCTGTACGCGCTGGACGCGGACGACGGCAACCCGGCCCGCGAGGAGAGCATCGGCGTCGGTATCGGCACCGAGCACGACCCGACGGCACCGCGGGGGCTCACCCACCACTGGCGTCTCTCCACCAGTTCCAGTCGCACGCCTGACGAACACGCGGTCCTCCTGACCCAGCTGCTCGACCTCGAGGGCCTCGACATCTCCACGTCGGTCTCGGGCATCGCCGTCTGCTCCTCGGTGCCCCACGTGACAACGGAGCTGCGCCAAATGGCGTCGCGTTGGTTCGCCGATCTGCCCAGCGTCGTGCTCGGCCCGGGGACCAAGAGCGGCATGCCCATCCTGTACGACAACCCCAAGGAGGTCGGCGCCGACCGCATTGCCGATGCCGTCGGGGCCTACGACCTCTACGGCGGCCCCTGCGTGGTGGTCGACATGGGCACGGCCACGACGGTCGAGGCCGTCAGCGCCAACGGCGAGTACATGGGTGGCGCCATCACGCCCGGTGTTGGCGTGAGCCTCGACGCCCTCTACCAGTCCGCGGCCGCCCTGCGCCGGGTGGAGCTGGTCGAGCCGCGCAGTGTCATCGGCCGCTCGACGGTCGAGTCGATTGAGTCGGGGACCCTCTACGGCTTCGCCGGCCTGGTCGATTCGCTGGCCCGGCGCTTCATGGAGGAGCTCGGTCCGGCGACCGTGGTGGCCACCGGAGGGTTCAGTTCGCTGATTGCGCCGTATTCGGACACCATTGAGCACGTGGAGCCCTGGTTGACCCTGCACGGCCTGCGCATCGTGTACGAGCGCAACGTCCCCTCATGAGCGAGCCGCCCGCCGACGAGCCGGCAGCACGCGAGCCGGCAGTCCGTGAAGCAGCGCCCCGGGACATCCCGTACCGCTTCGACCGCACGCACCAGACGGCCGACATCGTGGGGTCCTGGTCGGCGCTCGACCCCGGTGAGGAGTCCGGCGTCACCGTCGGGGTGGCCGGCCGCCTCATGCTGTTGCGCAAGCAGGGGAAGGCCGCCTTCGGCGAGCTGCGCGACGCGTCGGGCGCGGTGCAGCTGTTCGCCCGCGCCGCGGTGACCGAGCGCTTCGAGGAGTTCGTGAAGTTGAACCTCGGCGATTGGATCGGCGCCAGGGGTGAAGTCATACGGACCCGGCGCGGCGAGCTGTCGGTGCTCGTGTCCGAGTGGGTGCTGCTGGCCGAGGCGCGGCGTAACTTCGGCGACAAGTGGCACGGCGTCAGCGACGTCGAGACGCGCTACCGCCAGCGCGAGGTTGACCTGTGGGCCAACGAGCGCTCGCGCCAGCTGCTGCAAATGCGCAGCGACGTCGTGCGCCACATGCGCCGGCGCTTGTGGGAGCAGGGCTTCGTCGAGGTCGAGACGCCGTTGCTGCACCCCATTGCGGGCGGCGCGACGGCGCGCCCATTCGTCACACACCACAACACGTTCGACACCGACTTCTACCTGCGCGTGGCGCCCGAGCTCTACCTCAAGCGGTTGGTCGTCGGCGGCTTCGACAAGGTGTTCGAGATCGGCCGCAGCTTCCGCAACGAGGGCATCTCGCCACGTCACAACCCCGAGTTCACGACGCTCGAGCTCTACCAGGCCTACGCCGACTACAACGACACCATGGTCGTCTTCGAGGAGCTGGTGGCCGGCCTGGCCCTCGACGTGCTCGGGACCACGAAGCTCACCTATGGCGGCCGCGACCTCGACCTCACGACGCCGTGGCGGCGCGCCACCATGAGCGAGCTCGTTGCAGAGGCCACCGGGTACTCGCTCGACGTGCGCTCGCCGCGTCAGGAGCTGGTGAAGGTGGCGAGCGAGGTCGGCCTTGAGGTGGAGGACGGCTGGGGGCCGGGCAAGATTCTGCTCGAGATCTACGAGAAGACCACGGAGACGGCGTTGTGGGGCCCGGTCTTCGTCACCGACTATCCGGCCGAGGTGTCGCCGTTGGCGCGGCGTCACCGCGACGGTCCCGACCTCGTCGAGCGCTACGAGCCGGTCGTGGCGGGCCGCGAACTGGGCAACGGGTTCACAGAACTCATCGACCCCGACGACCAGCGCGCCCGCTTCGAGGAGCAGGCGGCCAAGGCCCGGGCCGGTGACGACGAGGAGTCCGCGGTGGTCGACGAGGACTATCTCCGCGCGCTCGAGTACGGGTTGCCCCCGACCTCGGGCTTCGGGCTCGGCGTCGACCGGCTGCTGATGCTGCTGGGCGACGTCGCCAACATCCGCGAGGTCATCGCCTTTCCCACCCTGCGGCCCGATCGAGGTTGAGCGCGCCGTCCCGTCCCGCGTGGACGCCTCTCTTGGGATTTCCTTCGAGAACGTGATGTTCCTTCAAACTCCTCTCACGGTTCCTTCACATCTCGCCCTCAGTGTGTGTTGTGCCGCCGAACGGCGGTGGTGTGTGAGGCAGCGCATCCGACGTCCGAGGAGGACACCATGTTTCGCACAGTCATCGCAGGAGCCGCCGTCGCCGGTGCGCTGACCTTCGGCGCCGCCGGCATCGCCGGCGCGTCCACCCCCACCACGGGTTCGGCGGGGACACCGTCAGCGGCCCTGTGCGCCAAACTCCCCGCCTTGCAGGCCAAGGTCCAGAAGGTCGAGGCCAAGGTGTCGACCTGGGTACCCAAGGCCGAGGCCCGTGAGACCAAGGCCAAGGCGGCGGGTCACACCACGCGCGCCGACGCCATCGCCAAGCGGATCACCAGGGTCCAGAACCGCGAGTCGAAGGTGAACGCCCGGCTGGCCAAGGCCCAGGCCGCGTGCAGCGCCGGGGGGACGAGCACCACCAACTGACCCGGCACCTCCTGGAGGGCGAGCGAAAAGGTGGCCACCGTCGGGGGAGACCCCGTGGTGGCCGCCCCGCAATTCCGGGCCAATTCACGGCCAGTTCGGCGTCAATTTCGGCCCGGTCAACAAAAGTTGTTCTCCGGAAACCGAACGAGCACCGCCTGACGGCGCGCGGTCAGTCCGGCAGGTCGCTCAGCAGGTCGGCCACCAGCCGGGAGAGTCCCGCCCGCAGTTCGGGTTGGCCGATGCCGGCGGTGGCCTTCTGCGCGTCACCGACGTAGCGGCGGGCCGCG
>DATCEZ010000037.1:0-3832 GCA_036509775.1 Acidimicrobiales bacterium | reverse complement strand
CTCAATGCTGACCCGGGTCTCCAGCCGGGCCAGCGGTCCCCCCGGGCAGCTGTGCACGCCGCGGCCGAAGGCAAGGTGCTCGCGTGCGTTGTCGCGGTCGACATGGAATTCGTTCGGGTCCGAGAACCGGCGCGGGTCGCGGTTGGCGGCGCCGTTGAGCACCATCAACGTCACGCCCGCCGGAATGTCGACGCCGCCGACGCTGGCCGGACAGCGTGCCAGCCGGAAGTCACCCTTGACCGGGGCCTCCATACGAAGAGTCTCCTCGACGAAGTTCGGAATGAGGTCGCGTCGCTCGCGGAGCAGCTGCTGCAGGTCCGGGCGTTCCCCGATGAGCTGCAGCGCTGTGCCGAGGAGGCGGACGGTGGTCTCCTGGCCGGCGGCGAAGACGTTGGTGGCCACGCGAACCACGTCGATGACCTCCGGGAGCTCACCGTTCGGGAACCTCGTCGTGGCGAGTGCGGTGAGGACGTCGTCGCGCGGCTCGCGGCGGCGGTCTTCGATGTAGCGGCTGAAGCGGTCGTAGAGCCACGCCAGGGGGTTCTGCGGCATTTCGGACTGCGTGCTGCCGACTCCCCCGCCCCCGTTCTGGCGGGAGAGTGCTGTGCGGAATTCCTGGTGGTCCGACTCCGGGACGCCGAGCAGATCGGCGATCACGAACATGGCGAACGGGTTGGCGTATCCCGTCATGAGTTCCGCCTCGTCGCCCCCCATGAGCTCATCGATCTGACGGTCGGCAAGCCGCCACACGAAGTCCTCGTTCTCCTTGAGCCGCTTCGGCGTCAGCTGGCGCATCAGCAGGTGCCGGTGGGCGTAGTGCTCCGGGGGGTCCATGGTGATGATCTGGTCGCTGAACGGCAGCTCGCCCCGGTGTTCCGCAATGAGGCCACTGACGTCCTCCTGCCCCTCGAGCGGGACCGGGAAGCCCGGGAACGGACCGGTGACGGAGTTGCAGGACGAGAACGTGTCGGGGTCCGTGTAGACGGCGAAGGCTTCTTCGTATCCGGTGACCATGAACACGCCGTGTGCCGGCTCCCGGTGGACGGGACACTGGTCGCGCAGCCAATCGAAGTACGGATACGGATCGTCCACGGTCTCGGTGCCGCGGAAGAAGTCCAGGGCGTCGTAGTCGAGGGCTTCGGTCATGCTGTCTCCTTGCGTGGGGGCGGCGCGGTCACGAACGAGGCCGCGCGGTGATGGAATCGCCAGCGTGCGCCGTCACGGTGGAGCACATCGTTGTAGCGACCGACGAGCTGAATGTCCCAGCCGGTATCACCCATGAGGATGAAGACCACGTCGCTCACTGCGGTCGCCTCGTCGTCACTCCAGGTCTCGACGACCGTGTTGAGGACGAGGTGGCGCTGGGGACGCCGTGGCGCCCACTTGGTGTACGCCTGACGGAGCGCGTCGTGTCCGGCGTGCGTGCCCATGCCCGGGATCTCGCAGACACCGTCGGGGCAGAAGGTGGCGACGACGTCATCGGTCCGGCCGTCGTCGAGCGCCTGGGTGTACACCGCCAGTGCGGCCCGAACCCCTTCGGAGACCTCGGCAAATGTCGTCGTGCTCACGGCTCTCTTCCTCTCCCTCAGAACCCGAGATCGGCCACGGGTTGCTCGAGGGGGTTGACGTTCACCGCACGCAGGGCGGGGCTGAGCTGGTCATAGGGACGCCCGGCCAAGAAGCCGTCGAGGGTGCGCTCGAAGTTGGCGATGCCGCCCTCTGCGCCTTCCGAGAGGCGCATGTACTCGAAGCCCGCATTGTGCAGGCCGCGCTGTTGGCGGGGCAGGTTGGAGAAGTCCTGGGTGGGGATGGGCGGGATGGTCTCGTCGTCGAAGGACCTGGGCACTGGTGGGACCGGCGGCCCGGGCTCTTGGCCCTGTGGGTAGCGGGTGAGCGACCAGACCTCCATGAGGGTCTCTTCGGGCCCGAGGGGCCGGAAGCGATACGAGCTCGCACTCGAGTACATGGGGAGCACGAAGTAGTGGGGAAAGCAGTAGTACATCGTCTCGCCGATGCCTTGGGCCTCCAGCTCGTTCAGGTCGGGCATGACCGCACCGCGTTCTGTGTGCCAGTCCACCACGGCCTCGTTGAGGTTGTGGTGCCACGTCGCCATTGCCTCTGTGGGGTCCTTGGACAACGTGATGGTGCGCTGGCGCTCGGCGATGGCCACGTCGTTGGCATGGACCATGCCCCCCATGCCCTCGCTCATGACATGGAGGTAGTGCAGCTCGGCGTCGACGAAGACCTCGGGGTCGAAGGCGGCCGGGTCTTTGGGGACGAAGCGCTTGGGGATGACCAGCTCGGGGTGGGTCTCAATGACGTGGTACTGCTCCAAGAAGGCCTCTTGGGCCAGCTTCCAGTTGACCGGAAGCCTGAAGGCCTCCCACCATTCGGTGCGCATGGCCTCGACCTTCCAGGCGTCGAGGATGGTCGCGGCGGGCTCAATGCAGCTGCGCAACGGCGGAGCCTCGGCCGAGAGGTTGATCCAGGCGCAGCCGCCCCAGAGCTCACAGCGCACCGGAACCAGGTCGATGTCGCCTTTGACCAGGTTGTGCCCGGAGAAGGACTTGGCCTTCGACACGAAGGTGTTCTTGCCGTCGAGGCCGTAGCACCAGCCGTGGAAGGGGCAGGTGAAGCCGGACGTGAGCGTCCCACGGCCCTGGACGACCTTGACGCCGCGGTGTCGACACGAATTCTCGTAGGCCGCCACCTCACCCTCTGACGTGCGCACCACAATGACCGAGCGCTCGAGGATCTCGTACTCGACGAAGTCACCGACGCCGGGGATCTCTTCGAGCCGGCAGGCCATCTGCCACACCCGTCCCCAGACCTGCTCAGCCTCGAGCGCGTAGAACTCGGGGTCGTAGTAGCGCTCTTTGGGGATGCGGTCGGGGACCTCGACGGCGAAGGGGACGCTCATGGCCCCAGCAGGTCGTCGTCCAGCGGCACCGCGAACGTGCGGAGCGCCATGGCCAGGACGTCGTAGGCGCCCACGGTGAAGACGACGTCCATCAGCTGGCGCTCGTCGAACTCGGCCGCCAGTGTCGACCACGTCTGGTCGCCGATGAGGGCGTCAGCGAGAAGCTCATCGACGGCCCGCAGGAGTGCTCGCTCCAGATCGGACCACTCGAGAGCGTCCGTCCCGACCGCGACACGTGCCACCTCTTCGGGGTCGACGCCGTTGTCCCCGGCACTGGCGACGTGCTGCCGCCACTCGTACTCTGAATCGCGCCGGGCGGCCACCCGCAGGACCAGCAGCTCGCGGTGGCGTGGCGTCAGTGTCGACCCGTACATGACCTGGCCGCTGAAGGTGTTGTAGGCCAGCGCCAGCTCGGGGTAGCGGGCCAGGACGCCCAGCGCATTGAGCCCCTTCGGGCCGTTCCCGCCCTTGGGCCGTCCCGTCGGCGGCAGCAACGGGGCCAGCGCCTCGCCCGCCGCCTTGGACCACTCCTTCGGCGGCAGCGGGGTCAGGCGTGACGACTCAGGTGTTGCGGCCACCGTTGACTCCCAACACTTGGCCGGTGACGTAACTCGCCTCGTCGCTGACGAGGAAGGCGCACATCGCGGCGATGTCCTCCGGGCGCCCGATCCGCCGCACCGGCGTCAACGCCTCATGATGCTCGACGCCCTCGCCGAGGAGGCCCTTGCTCTCCTGGCGACGCAGCATCGGGGTGTCGATGAAGCCGGGCGGGATCGTGTTGACCGTGATCCCCTTCGGCCCGAACTCGAGGGCGAGTGACTTCGTGAAGCCGATCATGCCCGCTTTGGCCGCCACGTAGTGCGTCATGAACTGCTGCCCGCTGTGCGCACTCGACGACGAAATGTTCACAAT